>CADBYZ010000023.1 GCA_902799075.1 Oscillospiraceae bacterium
ACGAACTGCATGCCGAACTCCTCGCAGGCGGCCTTCATGATGGCCACGCGGCGGCTCATGGTCTCGTAGGACATGTGGCGCGGGAAGGAGATGTGCACGAAGGTGTCGCAGCCCAGCTCATGCGCGGTGCGGATCATCAGGTAGCCGCGGGCGACGAAGTCGTTGTTGACGACAAGGTCAGCAGCGGAGCCGATCTCGGGCAGGTCCTCGTGGGACTCACCGGCGATGCAGAGGATGTCGGGGCGCTTCTCTTTGATCTGACGGAAGGCCTCGGTGGTGCCGGGGACGGCCTGGTTGACGATGATGGCCTTCATGTCGGGATCGTCAGACATGTTGACGATGGTCTGGATGGTGGTCTCGAGCTCTTCGGTGAAGTTGTCGGGGTAGATGGCCAGCTTGACCATATCCTCGCCATACTTGGCCTGGAAAGCCTCGGCGCCGCGGCGGTCATCCTCGGACTGGGAAACAGAACCAGTGATGATGCCGATGTGGGGCTTGGCTTCGGCAGCGGGAGCTTCGGTAGCCGCGGGGGCTTCGGTAGCAGCGGGAGCCTCGGTAGCCGCAGGGGCGGTCTCGGTCTTCTTGCCGCAGGCAGCCAGAGCGAAAATCATGGTCAGCGCAAGCAGAAGAGCAATCAGCTTTTTCATGTTATCCTCCTTATTGTTTTGAAGATCCATCTCCCGTCCGGCAGAGCGTCGGGCAACCGGATACGGCTCTTCCCTTTTTTATTCCGGGGACACATGAGAATCCCAGGAACACTGAGTTACTATATCACATTAAATTTCTCTTTACAATATTTTTTTGCAGTTTATTCACACATTCAGCTGTTTTATTTGCGGCTGATAAAGTTATGTAAACTTCACCGGATAAACCGTCCTCTCTTCTCCCGCTCATCGTCGCTGTTGAACGGACAAGTCCGGGTACTCCAGGCAAAGGACCAGGCAGGAGTTGTTTACATAATTAGCTTTTCTGGTTCAAACGCTTTGCACAAACTACTTGACAAGTGGGGGCGCAGTGATTATAATATAAAAGCTGTCCAGACAAGGGAATATTTTTCGGGGTGTAGCGCAGATGGTAGCGCGCTTGGTTCGGGACCAAGAGGCCCGGGGTTCAAATCCCCGCACTCCGACCATGAAGAAATGCAGCCCCATCCGGGGTTGCATTTCTTCATTCTGTGCGGGGATTTGAATCAACATTGCAGCCGCCGGGGGCGGCTGCATGTACCAGTCCTCAGACTGGTACATACCTATATCCCGTCCCCCGAAGGGACGGGATGCAAACAAATCCCCCGCACGGCCGATGTTCTGCACCAGTCCCATTTGGGACTGCTTTTCTGCATCCTGCGGGCTGTCAAAACCTCCGGTCCGTTTTTCGCGGATCGGAGGTTTTGTCTTTATCTGAGCACGTACTGGTCGTCCTGCCAGAAATCGGTGCCCTTGACGCCGTTGGCATTGGCGCGGTAGGCGGGCAGCTTACCTTTGCGGCGCTGCCACTCGTAGTCGCGCAGGGCGGCGATGGCGGGCTTGGCAAGGATGATGATGACGGGGACGTTGATGATGACCATGAGCGCCTGCAGGAGGTCCGCCGTGTCCCACGCGAGGCCCGCGGAGATGACCGCGCCCGCGAACACGAGGGCGGTCGCGCACAGGCGGTAGATGACCATGAAGACCTTGCCCGGCTCCTTCTTCATGATGAAGCGCAGGCAGCCCTCGGTGTAGTAGTAGTTTCCGAGGAGGGTGGTGAAGGCGAAGAGGCAGACGGCCGCCGCGATGAAGATGGGGCCGAAACTGCCGAGGGCAGCGCCGGTGCACGCCTGGACATAAGCGGCGCCCGCTGCCTCGGCGGTGGGCTCCACGCCGGAGAAGAGGCAGAGGAAGGCTGTGGCCGAGCAGATGAGGAGGGTGTCGATGAAGACGGAGAGCATCTGCACAAGGCCCTGCTTTGCCGGGTGGCTCACGTCGGCCGCGGCCGCCGCGTTGGGCGCCGAGCCCATGCCGGCCTCGTTGGAGTACAGGCCGCGCTTGATGCCCCACATCACGCAGGAGCCGGTGAAGCCGCCGAAGATGGCCTTGAAGTCAAAGGCGGACCGGAAGATATTCTTGAATACAGCGCCGAAGCTGGAGATATGCGTGAAAATCACAATGAGGGAGACGATCACGTACAGCACGCCCATCACGGGCACGAGGATCTCGGTCACTTTGGTGAGCCGCTTGCCGCCGCCGAGGACGCAGATGCCGAACAGGACCGCGAGCACGCAGCCGACGATCATCGGCACGTTCACCGTGAGACCGGCGACCTGAAACGTCTGCTTATAGAAGCTGAAGCCCTCGAAGGTGCTCTGGGTGTTGTAGGCCGCGAGCATGTTGTAGCCCACCACGTAGGTGAGGATCAGGACAATGGCGAAGATCACGCCCAGCCAGCGCTGGCCCAGGGCCTGCTCCATGTAGTAGGAGGGGCCGCCGTAGCTGTGGCCCTCGCTGTCGCGCTTCTTGTAGATCTGGGCGAGGGTGGACTCCACAAACGCGGAGGCGCCGCCGAGGATGGCCGTGACCCACATCCAGAAGATCGCGCCCGCGCCGCCGAGGCAGATGGCCGTCGAGACGCCCATGATGTTGCCCGTGCCGACGCGTGAGGCCGTTGAGACCATGAGCGCGCCGAAAGAGGAGGTCGCGCCGAGGTTTACGGGCTTTTCCTTCACGACGCGGATCGACTCGGCAAACAGGCGGAACTGCACAAATTTCAGGCGGAAGGTGAAGTAAAGGCCCGCCAGGACCAGGATCAGCGGCACCACATAGGGCTTGTACAGAATGCCGCTGACGGCATTGACTACGTTGTCGATGGAATTGAGCATGTGTCTTTTTCTCCTATAATCAGTATCGCGGAATAGCTTTATTACTATAACGGATTTTCCGGTTACATGCAAGTCCCAATTTCCCGATAAAAAATTGCGGGCCGCCATGCGCTTTCGCCCGCTTTTTCACAATATCCGGTATATGCTGTGCGTATCAAACCACAATATGGGAGGTAATTCTATTGCAGGCGACACGTACCCGGCCGGGGGTCCGGCGGGGAAATATTGTCTGGCTGCCGGCGGAGGACATCGCGCCCAACCCTGTGCAGCCGCGCAAGCTGTTTGACGAAAAATCCCTTGAGGAACTGAGCCAGAGCATCCGCAGCTACGGCATCCTCAATCCCCTGACCGTGCGCTGCCGGGGCGGGAAGTATGAGCTGGTGGCCGGGGAGCGGCGCTTGCGGGCGGCAAAGCTCGCGGGGCTGGAGGAGGTGCCCTGCATCCTGCTAGATGTGAACATGGAGGACGCGAGCCTCATCGCGCTCATTGAAAACCTCCAGCGCCGGGACCTGGACTTCATCGAGGAGGCCGTGGGCCTTTCGCGTCTCATCCGCATGTTCGGCATGAGCCAGGAGGAGGCGGCAAAGCGCATCGGCAAATCCCAGTCGGCGGTAGCGAACAAGCTGCGTTTATTGAAGCTGCCGCGGGACGTGCTGGAAAACCTGCGCAGCTACGGTCTGAGCGAGCGTCACGGCCGGGCGCTGCTCAGGCTCACGGACCCGAACGCCCAGCGCATGGCCCTCGAGTACATCGCGGCAAACGCCCTGACCGTGGCGGCGACGGAGGAATACATAGAGGCCCTGCTCTCCTCCCCCGTCGAGGAGCCGGAGAAGCCGGAGCCGAGGCGCACGCTCATTTTGAAGGATGTGCGGGTGTTCCTCAACAGTCTCAACCGCTCGCTGGATCTGATGAAGCAGGGCGGCATCGCCGCGGGCGTACATCGTGAGGAGACGGAGGATTCACTGATCCTCACGATCTCGATTCCCAAGGCAGCACCGCATAATTCGGCGAGAGCAGATCCTGAGAAAAATTGAGTTCTGATGAAGTCGGTTTTTCGCAGGAATACTTTGTGTATTGCAAGAAAAAGTGACAAAATCAGGGCTCAATTTTTCCGGAAGATGCCGAAGGCGAATTGTGCGGTGTTGCCTCAAGAGCCGGGCAAACGTACCATAATGCCCGACTCGGTGACGACGCTGTCCATCCAGACATCGTGTCCATCCATCGGCAGGGCGTCCGCCAGCATTTCCCCATAGCACAGGCACATGGTCTTGCAGGCGTGCAGACGCAGGAAGCGGTCGTAATAGCCCGCGCCGTGGCCCAGGCGCGCGCCGTCCTTAGCTGCCGTGACACAGGGCACCAGCGCAAGCTCGAGCGTCCCCGGCTCCGCCGCCTCGCCATCCGCGGGCGGCTCGGGGATGCCCCGCATGCCGGGGCGCAGCTCGTCGAGGCTTTGGATGCGCACGGCCTTCATCACCCGCTCCGGGCAGCACAGCGGCACATAGACGCTTTTCCCGGCCTCGAGCGCCGCGCCGATCAGGGCGCGGGTGTCGGGCTCGGCCCACATGCTGACATAGAGAAAGACGCTCCGGGCCTTGCGCCAGACTTCGCTTAGCAGCACCGCGTCAAAAATGGCGCGGTCGGCGGCGGCTCGGTATTCCGATGTCAAAGCCGCGCCGCGGGCCTTGAACGCGCGGCGCAGCTCCTGTTTTGTGTTCATGACGGTTTCTCCTTATGCCTCCCTCTCTGAGGGAGGTGGCATCCGGCGTCCCCCGCAAGCCGGATGACGAAGGGAGCAGTCATGACTTGCGCCGGGTTAAAGAACCGGGGACTCCTTCAGTCACGGCGCGGACGGACACGCGCCGTGACAGCTCCCTCAAAGAGGGAGCCAATTACACATCCAGCGCTGTGAGCTCGTCGAAGCCCTCGCGGCGGACGGCGGTATAGCTCTCACCGTCACGGAGCATGACCACAGGCGGGCGGCCCAGGCGGTTGTAGTTGGACGCCATCGAGTAGTTATATGCCCCCGTGGTGCAGACGGCCACCCGGTCGCCGCGCTTTACATCGGCGGGCAGGCTGACCGCGGGCTGGAGGATGTCGCCGCTTTCACAGCAGCGGCCCGCCAGGTCGAAGACCGCCGTCTCTCCTCCCCTGTCAACCGCGTGCAGGACGGTGTACTTGGCGCGGTAGAGGCAATAGCGGGGGTTATCGACCATGCCGCCGTCCACGATCACGTGGTTCTTGAAGCCAGGGATGCGCTTGACGGCGCTGACCGTGTAGACGGTCATCCCCGCGTCGGCCACGATGCTGCGGCCCGGCTCCATGAGGATGAACGGCATGGGAAGGCCCTGCTCGTCGGCACGCTTGCGGATGTGATTTGCCAGGGCCGCGATCCGCGCGGGGATATCCGCCTGCTTGTCGGAATCCACATAGCGCACGCCGTAGCCGCCGCCGAGGTCGAGGGTGCCCGTCACATAGCCGAGCTTGTCCCTGAGCTCCCGCATGAAGGCCAGCATGAGATCGGCGGTGTCCTCAAAAACGCTCTCGTCGAAGACCATGGAGCCGACGTGGCAGTGCAGGCCCTCAAGCTCCACGTTCGGCGCGTTCAGGGCGGCGCGGACAAATTCCAGGGCCTGGCCGGTGCCGATGGGGGCGCCGAACTTCACGTCCACCCGCCCGGTGTTCACCGCCTCGTAGGTGTGCGGGTCGATGCCCGGGGTCACGCGCAGGAGGATTTTCTGCCGTATGCCGCGCTCTCCCGCCTCGCGGTTCAGGGCTTCGAGCTCTTCGAGCCCGTCCACCACAAAGCCGCCGATACCGTGGTCGAGGGCATAGCGGATGTCCGCGTCGGTCTTGCCGTCGCCGTGGAACCAGATGCGCTCCGCCGGGAAGCCCGCCTCCATGGCGGTGTGGATCTCGCCGCAGGAGACGCAGTCGACACCCATCCCCTCCTCGGCCATGATGCGGTACATCTGCTTGAAGGAGCACGCCTTGCTGGCATAGAGCGGCAGGGCTTTGTCGCCGAAGGCCAGGCGGAAGGCGTCCTTGTACATGCGGCAGTTTTGGCGTATGCGCGCCTCGTCCATGAGGTAGAGGGGCGTGCCGTAGCGGTCGGCCAGGGCGGAGACGGACTGCCCCGCGAAAAGCAGCGCGCCGTCAGCGTTTCGTGTGATGTTGGAGCACAGCATGATATCACCCGCTTTATCAAAAGTCCTGCGCATTTTAGCACATTACCGAAGTAAAGTCAAGGTGCTGTCACTCCCCTGCTCCGACATACAGCTCCTCGGCCTTGAGCAGGGCTGCTTGCAGCTTTTCGGCGGCACTGGCGGGGCTTCCCGCTTCGATCAGGTCGATCGCCTCCGAGGCCGCGGCGCAGAGGATGGCGTACATTTTGGGATAGTCCGGCATAGTCTTCCCTCCATAAAAATGATATGGATATACTGTATATCTGTTTCAGGCATAATACTCCAATTTCGCCATAAAGTAAAGTCACTGTATATCTGCGAGGTGACTTTATGGCTATAAAAAGCGTATCCATCCGAATAGAAGAAGAGATGCTCAAGAAGCTGTCCTATGTGGCGGACTATGAGGGGCGGTCGGTGAACAGTCACATCCTGGTGCTCATCCGGCGGGACATCCGCGCCTTTGAGGAAAAGAACGGGCCGATCGAGGGCAGCATCAGTCCCGACGTGAACGTCAAGCCCGCGCGCAAGCATACGGAAAAATAATACAGCAAATACGCACAAAAACCCGGCGGCCTTTCGGCTGCCGGGTGTTTGTGTTTCTATCTCGTTCTTCCTCCAAGTGAGCGACAGGGCCTGGCGGCCCTGCCGCTCTGGGGGGAGATATAGGGGAATTGGCTGGGATTAATCAGGCTTCGCCTTCTGCGGGAGCAGTCTCCTCGGACGGGGCGGCAGCTTCGGTCTCGCCTGCTGCGGCGTTCTCGTCGATCTTCGGGTAATCCGGAATCTCGACCTCGGTCTCGGCAGCGGCTTCGACCTCGGTCTCAGCAGCGGCCTCGGGGGCGGCAGCTTCATCTGCAACTGCGGCTTCCTCGTTCTGAGGCTCGGCGCTGTCGTAGGTCTCTTCCTCGATCAGTTCAAAGACGGTGGTGTCTTCGCTGGCCTTGAGGCCGGTGTTCACGAAGATGGCGATGTATGCCTCGTTGCCGACAACCGTGTAGTTGGTGTTGGTCAGCTTCGTGCCGGTCTTGAGATCGCTGCTCTTGTAAGAGCGGATGCTGTCGATCTTATGGCTGTTGGTCTTGGTCGAGAAGACGAGCTTCTGTGCAGTCTCGGTGTCGATGATCTGCTTATCCTTGTAGGTGACCTCAGTACCGTTGACCTTGATCTTCACGGTCTCGGACAGGCCCGCCGCGGTGCTGACATCCTTGCCGGCATTGGCCTTGTCAAGAATTCTGAGATTGATCTTCATGCTCTTGACCTTGAAGGTCGCCGTCACGTTGATACCGCCTTCAGGCATGCTCGCGACGACGTACGGGTCGCTCGCACTGCCGGTGCCGGTCACAGGCTCTGTCGCGCCGCCGACGATATCGGTTACCTTGAACGTGTTCTTCTCGTAACCGGTGTTCGGCTTCAGCACGATGTAGACCGGCTTGCCGGTCGCAATGTCAGAGCTTACGATCGGCGTGGTCAGGCCGGCATCGGCGAAGAACTGAACTTCACCGTTTGCGCCGACGCTGCTGTTGATCGGGTTGCCGGAGGAAGTAACATGGATAGTGAGCGTATCCGAAGTAACATCGGGAACCGTGTACTTGTTGCCGCTGACGCCCTTGCCGCTGCCGGAGATAAGCTTGACCTTGTTCAGACCGCTGACGTTGGAGGTAACCGTGATGGTCTCGCCCACAGCCAGGTCGAAGGCCTTGGTGCCGGTGGTGACCAGGCCGGTGGCAGCAGCGGAGCTGATGAAGACATCCTGGTCGGTCGTGATGGTGACCGTAACAGGGTCGTGCTTCGGCTTGGCTACCATTGTGAAGGTCAGGATCTCTGCGGTATCAAGGTCGACAGGCACTGTGTAGGAGGTGCCGTTCAGGCCCTTATGGCTTGCGGACTCAATCAGGTTGAACGCGTAACCGTCGCCGGCCGTGAAGGCAATGGTCTGACCCTCGGCAGCCTTGATGGTATCGCCGTTGTGGTAGGTGCCGGTGTAGCCGTTGAGAGTGGCTTCGACCGCGGCATCAGTAAGCGGGTTGCCGGCGGTGTCCTGAACCATGATGGTGATTTCCTGGATGACCTCGCCTTCCTCCGGGAAGGTTGCCTGGAGGATCAGGACGCCTTCCGGCTTGGTGAAGGTCCAGACGTGAGGCACATGGGTCGCATCAATGCAGTTGGCGATGTTGGTCGCGCCATTGGCCAGGATCTTGAGATCGCCGAGGCCGAGGTGATCGTAGCCGACATTGGGCTCGTCGAAGACGTAGACAGTCTCACCGGTCGCAAAGTCATCGAGGCTCACAACGGGATCGTTGATGTTGGCGCTGTGTCTGAACACGAGCTTGCCGCCGGTGAGGCGCTCGACAACATTCAGTCGTGCACCGAGGTGGAAGTCAGCCATGCGGATGATGACCCAGACGGATTCGGTGGGCATCTGGAAGGTGATGCCGTCGCCGACATTGCTCAGGTCGGTGTAGGGAACAGACTTGCCGCTGGCAGTGCTGATCTCGACATCCTGAATGACCTTCTGCTGCGCGAGTGCGAGCTCGCTGCGGAGGATGGAAACGGTGGAGTTGAAGGCAACGTCGTCAAAGTTCACGTCCGTGGCGACATCACGGTTAATGGCGGCACCGGAGGTGGAGATGGCAGCCACTCTGACCATGCCGTTGACGGGGTTGTTGTCCGTGTCATAAACGCTGATCGTGAGGGCGTGCTGCTTGCCGGAGAAGTTGACCAGGACGCTCACGTCGCTGTCAGGCATGATGAACGTGAACACGCGGACTGCACCGGGAGTACCGGCGGGTACAACCGCGCCGGCGGCGGTGATCCACTGCTCGGTCGGGATGATGCGGTCTGCATCCGTGCCGAAGGTGGTAATGGTAATGTCGCTGGCCTTCACATCGTACATATTACTGATGGAGGTCGGAACGATGGCGATCGTGTCGCCGGTGACGGCCTTGTTCATGTACTTCAGAGCGCCGCCCGACATGCGGTACTCATCGCTGTAGCCGGACTTGGAGGCGATGATCAGGAACTCCACGCCGCCCTTGGTGGCGTCGAACATGGCGGACAGGTTATGGATGCCAACCTGCTTGGGCTTGAGAACCGCGGTGATGGTGAGGTCTCTTGCCCGATCCTCGATCATCTGGAAGTTGTAGAAGTAGTTGAGCTCATCGGCAGTGTACTCGTAGTTGTCGATGCGGAAGGAGACCATGTCGTACTTGGACCAGCCGGCCTCGGTCATGGCGACCGTGACATAGTCGCCGTATGCGACGTCAAACTTGGTCTCAAGGCTGAACCAGTTGATGTTCGTGGCATTGTCGACAATGCCGGGGACCCAGTCGATGGCGATCTGCCACAGGCCCAGACCGGTCAGATCGTGGCCGGCCTGATCCACGCACTTCATGGTGATGGTGAAGGGCTTGGGATCAAAGATGGCACGGATGTCCACGCCGGAGGCGGGCATTGTGAAGGTGTAAGCATGGGAGTTTGCGTCCACCGGGAAGGCGGAGCCGGCATCGGTAAGGATGATGGCTGCGCCGTTGTCCTTGCGGGTGACAAGCAGTCTGCTGTCAACCTTGGCCGTGTCGAACTTATAGCCGTTGCCGGAAGTCACGACGAGCAGGACGGTCTCGCCGGGCTCGCAGGTATTGGCGGACTTCCAGTTGCCGGGTGTGCCGACCTTGTAGCTGACGGTGCCGATGCCTTCCACGACGGCAGGGCCGATGGCAGCCTTGCCGGTCTCGAAGTAGGCTTCGATGTTGATGCCCTTATTCGGCATCTTGAAGTAACCGTTGCGGTTGGCTTCGTTGGTCTCTTCCTCGAGCAGGTTAGTGCCGTCGGTGATTCTGTACTTGACGAAGGCAACGCCGTCGGCGCAGTCATAGCGCAGGTCGAGGTACTCACCCTCGGGGATCTTGCTCTTGATGGCCTTGAGCTTAGAGATCTGCTGCTTGGTCTTGGTGAACTCAGAGGTCTTGCCGTTCCAGGTAACGGAGATGCTGCAGTCGGCGTAGGTATCGTCGGCAATCTCGTCACCGTTCATGTAGATTCTGGCCCAGATGTCAGAGATCGTTTTGCTGGTGACGACCGGGGTAACGGTGACGCCGCCCTTGGGCATCCTGAAGGACATCTTGGACTTGTCAACGGAGACCTTCAGACCGTCGCTGTTGCGGACCACATCATAGTCGATGTTGTAGCCGGTCCAGACTTCGGCGGGCGTATCGTCATAGATCTTCAGGAACACTTCCGTTCCGGTTGCTGCCTCACTGATGCTCTTGGTCTCCAGATCCTCGTCGGTGCTGATGGACGGAGTGCCGGTGGTAAAGGCATACACATTGCCAAACTGAGAGGGCATCATGAGAATGTTGTTGCCCTTGGCGCCGAAGGTGACCTTGACATCCACATCGAAGGCAGGCATGGTGAAGGTGTTGCTGAACACATTAACGGTCGTGGTGGGATCGTTGTGCTTGGTGATCTCGAGCTTGATGGGCTCATAGCCCTCGTTGGCCTTGGCAACGACGGTGACCTGCGCGCCCTTGGCGGCACGGGTAACGGGGCTGCCGTTGACCTGGAGATAGAAGCTGCCCCAGACAGGATCGTTGACATAGAAGGCGTAAGTCGAAATAGGCTTGAGAACGACTTCCACATCCACATCGCCGTCGGGCATGATGAACGCCTTGGAGCTGCTGACCGTGAGCTGCTCCTTCGTGGAGGAAGAGATCATCTTCTTGTAGGTCGCGTAGACAGAGGAGATCTCGTAGTTGGGATCTGTGCTCTTGATGACGACCGTCGCGCCCTTGACCGCAGCCTGGACGGACACGCCGCCGACGGAGGCGCTGGCCTTGCCGCTGTAGTTGGCGCTGATATTGATGTCATGGCCTTCCTTGATGACGGCGTCCACGCGCACGTCGCAGCTCGGCATGACAAAGGCGTCGCCGGCAAGCTTCAGATCAGCGGTGCCGTCTGCATGCTTGACGGTCAGGCTCTGGATGGCCTTGCCGGAATTGGCCTGGGTCATGATGGTGACCTTGGTGCCGGCGGGAGCCGCGGTGACGGCCTTGTTGTCCACGTAGAAGAGCATGATGCCGTCGGAGGCGGCCATGCCGCTGTTAAGCTTATAGAGCTTGGCAGTGGTGGTCGTGCTCGTGGTGGTGGTGCCGTTGCCGTCGGTGACGGTGGTGGTGGTCGTCGTGGTGGCGGTGGCGCCGGGGTTGCCGGTGCCGGGCACGGAGACCGTCAGAGGCACGGGGTAGAAGAACTTGCCGCCGGCCTTGATCGCCGCCAGGTTATCGGTCTGGTTGAGGACCTTGAGCAGACGCTCGTTGGCGTTGTAGTTGACGCCCTTGGAGCTTACGATGCCGTAGGCCGTGTCACTGCCGGCGACGATATGCTCCATGACACCGTAGCAGGTGGTGCCGACGGACGGGGCAAGCGGCGTCGGGATGATGAGGGTGTCCCCTGCTCTGACCTTGTTCCAGTTGGAGATGTTGTTCACCTGCTTGATGAACGGGGAAAAGATCGAGAAGTTGACGCCCAGCGCGTTGCACACGCCGGAGACGGTCTCGCCGTAGGACATGGTGTAGGGCACCAGGTAGTAGGCAAGCGTGTCGGAGCTCGAGGCCGCGACGGTGGCCGCGGTGTTGAGCACGGTGGCATTGCCGACAGTGGCAGTGCCGGTGACGTTGCTGGTGGTCGCCGTGGTGGAGGCGGCACCGGAGTTATACACGCTGGTGCCGGCACCGTTGGAGATCAGCAGTGCGTCATAATCGCTTGCGGGCAGAAGCAGCGTTCTGCCGACGGTCAGCTTGTTCCACTGGCCGTCCGTAATGTTGTTGAGGATCATGATCGCGTTCTTGCAGGTGTAGTAATTCAACCCCAGACGCTGGCAGATCCTCAGGACAAAGTCGCCCTGCGCCATCGTATACTCGATGACGTTGGCGCCATTGTAGTTGGCTGCGTCGGCACCGACCGTCAGCCCCGAAAACAGGGACATGACCATCAATACCGTAAGCAGCATACTAATGATCCGTTTCTTCATAGTTGCTCCCCCTAATACCTACCCTTTCGGGTAAAATGATTACTGCGTTGGATCTTGCTGCGGCAGATGAAGGCCGATACGTCTACCGATCATCAGCTGCCCGAATCGCGTACTTTTCAAAAGGTTAAAAAAGTATTACGATTCGGCTATAATATTACAACAACTCGTTCTAAATTGCAAGCCCTAAAAACAAAAAATTTTCAAGAAATTTCAAATCCGTTACATTTGTTCCCGCAAACAGGCCGAAAACCGTTGATTTTCAAGGCTTTGCGGGCTTTTGCGTATCGGGCGACGCGATCAAAAACCGGGTTGTCGGGGCCGAAATCTGGCCCATCGTATGCCTATAAGACGCTCAAAGCCGCACTTTGTTCCCGGGTTTTCCCCGGGTTTTCAAAAATTTACTGCGCGGTCTGGCGGTGGCGCGTCCTATTGCCTTCCCCTCAAGGGGAAGGTAAAAAGATCGCGCGTTGTCCCCGCCTCGTTCAGCGTCCACTCCCTCTTGTAATTTTTCCCGGCTGATGGTAGACTTGCTCTGAGGTGACGCCATGGATTTCCCTGTTTTATATAAGGATGCTTCGCTCATCGTCTGCGTCAAGCCCGCCGGGGTCGATTCCGAGACCGGGATGCCCGCCCTCGTGAAAGCGCAGACGGGCACGCGGGAGGCGCTGTGCGTGCACAGGCTCGACCGGGACGTGGGCGGCGTGATGGTCTATGCCCTCGACCGGCGAACGGCCGCCGAGCTGGGCCGTGAGCTCGCCGCGGGCGGCTTTGAGAAGGAGTACCTCGCCGTCGTGCACGGAACAATGGAGAAAGACGCCGCCGAGCTCAGGGACCTGCTCTTTCACGACCGGGCAAAAAACAAGAGCTTCGTCGTCCAAAGACCGCGCGCGGGCGTAAAGGAGGCGGTGCTGGATTACCGGGTGCTCCAAGCAAACGGGGAGTGTTCCCTGCTGGCTGTGCGGCTGCACACCGGGCGCAGCCACCAGATCCGCGTGCAGCTTGCCTTCCGCCGCCATCCGCTCCTGGGCGACGCGAAATACGGCAGCCCGCGCCGGGACTGCGGCATCGCGCTCTTTTCCCGCCTGCTGGGCTTTCACCACCCCAGGACGGGCGAGGCGCTGCGCTTCAGCTCTCCCCCGCCGAACGGGTTCCCGTGGAGTATGTTTGAAACTATTTATTACGGAGGAAAACAATGCGATATATTGAAGTGACCGTAAACACCCCCGCCGACGAGATCGACGCGCGCTGCGAGCAGCTTGCGGCGCTGGGCGCGGGCGGCTTTGTCATCGAAAACGAGGAGGATTTCAAGAACTTCTTCGAGCACAACCGCCAGTACTGGGACTATGTGGACGAGGAGCTGGAGAATAAGTTTCTCGGCGTCAGCCGCATCAAGTGCTACCTCACCGACGACGGCGAGGGCCTTAAGGTGCTGAAAAAATTCCGCGACGCCTTCCCGGAGCTCTCCACCGCGTTCGTGGAGGACAGCGACTGGGAGAACAACTGGCGCGAGTACTACAAGCCCATCGAGGTCGGCGAGAAGCTGGTGGTGGTGCCCGAATGGGAGGAGGCACCCGCCGACGGGCGCATCCCCCTCGTCCTTGACCCGGGCCTCATCTTCGGCACCGGCAGTCACGCCACCACGCGCATGTGTCTGGCCGCGCTGGAGAAGTACGCCTCGCCCGGCAAGCGGGTGCTGGACCTCGGCTGCGGCAGCGGCATCCTCGGCATCGGGGCGCTGCTGCTCGGCTGCCGCAGCTGTCTCGGCGTGGACATCGACCCCAAGGCCCCGGACGTGGTGATGCACAACGCCGCCCTCAACGGCATCGGCCCGGAGCGCATGACGGCCTGGGCGGGTGACATTCTGGGCGACGCGAGTCTGCGCGCGCGCATCGGCGAAGGCTATGAGCTGGTGCTTGCCAACATCGTGGCGGATGTGATCATCCCGCTGTCGGGCATGGTGCAGCAGTTCATGAGCAAGGACGGCATCTTCATCTGCTCCGGCATCATCGAGAACCGCTGGCCCGAGACCGCCGAAGCCCTCAAGGCAAACGGCCTTGAGATCCTCGACCACCGCTCCGAGGAGGAGTGGCACTGCTTCGTGTGCAGGATCAAAGCATAAACAAGCGCAAAACGACAGGAGCCGCAGCAGCGGCCCCTGTTGTTTGCTTATCGCTTCAGAAAAGCGAAGAGTATTTGAGTGTGGAGTTACGGTGTCCCCTTCGGGGACGGATTATCATTCTCAAAAACGCACCCTGTTTTTAACCAAAGTACATGTATGAGGGCGGAGCCAACTATAATCGCGGCAAGGCTGCTCCACACTATATAACTCCAAACTTCAAACTCCACACTGTCTCCGCGTTACCCGATCATAAATGCTTCGCCCTCGCTGCTGTCGGTCTGTACGGGGTCTGTGTATTCCACGACGGGCTCGTATGCCGGCTCCTGGGGGACTGTGGTTTCGCCGCCGCCCACGTCGGTGTTGATAACGATGTCGGCGTTTTCGGTGGTGATCACGCCGTTTTCGGCCTGTTCGCCAAGGCCCTCGTAGCTCTGCGGCTCCTCGGGCGCGGCTTCGGCCTCTCCGTCTCCCTCATAGCCCTCGTAGCCCTCCTCGCCTTCCCATTCCTCAGGCTGCCAGCTCTGCGGCTGGGCCGCCTGCTGAACCGGCTGGGCGGCCTGCTGTACCGGCTGCACAGCCGCGACGGGCTTCGGTGTGGGCACCGGGGTGGGGCTGGGCGCGGGCGGCGCCGACGGCAGCACCACCGGCGTCGGGGTCGGCATGGCGGTGGGTCTGGGTGTGGCCCCGACAGACTGCGGCAAGACGCTCTGCGGCTCGGCCCCCGACATGGGCATGGAGGTCGACTGCCGCTGCTCGGGGCTGGAAAAGCCCCCCGCGAAGCCGAACACCGGCGAGAAGAGGATCACCGTGACGATCAGCATGAGGCCCAGCGCCACGTTGATGAGCCTTGCGGCCCGGTTCTTTTTTTCCATGATGCGCTCTCCCCTTTCGTTCAAGCTCCGAAATACTTCTCCGCCGCGCGGTTGTATAAGTATAGTGCTTTGCCCAGGTTCGCCATCGCCTCGCCGCCGCGCTCGATGGCGGTCTTGCAGTAGCCGAGGGCGCTGACCGTGAGCGTGTAGGTATCGGTCCCGTCGCTGACGGTGAAGCGGTGGGGCGTATCCAGCGCGTCGGCCGCGATGTTTTCCACACTCAGATAATATGCGCTGTCGCCCTTTGCGGTAAGCCGGGCGCTTTGTCCGTCGATCCGGAAGCTGTACCGCTCCGGCGAATAGCCGTTTTCAAAACGGAGGTAGACGCGCAGGGTGTTGTCGGCTTCAAACACGACGGAGGCGGAGGCGTCCCGAAAGCCTGCGGGCCTCTGCCCCTCGGCCCGGATCGTCCAGGCGTCGAGGTCGGATGCGCGCACATTAAGGACCTCGTCGCGCAGGGTGTCGCCGCGCTTTTTGAAATAGTTCTGCGCCGCGATGCCGTAGTCCTCCAGGGCCTGGGCCAGCGCCCGCATGGCGGCGGTGGAGGCCGAGGTCTTCATCAGGCGGGCGTATTCCATGGGCGAGAAGAAAAAGCCGTTGGGATAGGTCTTGCCGTTCGAGGCGCTGATGATCTCGTAGCTGCCGTCGGCACGCTGGATGCGCGCCTGGACGGGGGTGTCAATGTCCTCGGCGCTGACGGCGCAGTAGAAGCAGGTGTAGGCCCCCTCGCGCCTGCCCTCGGACAGGGCCGTGCGCTGGAAGATCTCACCGCCGCGGGCAAAGCAGATGCTGCTGCCATGCTCGGCGACAAGGCTTTCGGGGAGGACAAAGTAGTATTTGATGCGAAGCAGGCCGTCGAAGAGCAGGGAGACGGAGTTGATCACCGTACCCGAGGCGCTGCCGTAATCCTCGTCCGGGAAGGTATAGCCGACGAAGCGGCCGTCGGAGAATTCGTCACCGGGCGTGTGGTCGGCCTGCCAGCTCTCTCTGCCGCGCAGGTAGTACTGCCACGCCTCCGGCTTTTTGCCCGTATCCCAGGTGGCATCCAGGGCGTAGTAACGGCTGTCATCGGCCCGGGCGATGTTCCAGGCGTGACCCATCTCGCTGCTCGTCACAACGCGCGTGTCCACGCCCAGCTCCAGGCACAGGCGGTAGAAGGCCACGGAAAAGCCCTGGCAGGCGGCCTTGCCGTTTACAAGGGCGCTGTAGGCGGTGAAGTTCAGGGTGTCGCGGGCCTGCTCAAAGCTCACGTGCTCGGTGATGTACTGATACAGGGCGCGTATCTTCTGCTCGTCGCTCTTGCTGGTGAGCCGGAGGCTGCCAAGAATGGAGGCGATGTGACTGTCCAGCTCCGCCTCCTGGGCAAGGGTCGTAAAGTAGAGCGGCGAATAGATGAACTGGTAGTAGTACTCCGCCGTCTCGTCCGAACCTGCGGCGGAGCCGTTGCAGGTGACGCCGCCGTACTCATAGCGCAGGTAGTCGCCCTCGGTGGGCGCGCCGGTGTGGCGGATGGCCTCCTGGTAAATCATAAAGCACATGTCCCACCAGATCTTTTCGGTGGGCTTGATGTGGGTCTTGACGCGGATGGAAATCTCCTGCTGGCGCTGGATGAGCGCGCGCTTGAGCGCGGCGCCCGCGGCCTCGGGGGTTTCGTAGGTGACGGGCGAGCCGCCCGAGACGCTCTCGCCGTCGGTGCCTGCGTAAAAGACGCCATTGAGGCGCTGGGAGGGATCGGAGAAAACCTCCGCCCGGAGCCTTGCGAGGCTCTCCTCGGGGCTGACGGATGGGGTCGGGATATAGTCCGGGGAAATGAGGTCTGCGTAGTAGGGGTTGACGGCCGTGGCCGAGAAGCAGCCGCCGACCGTGCCGCCGGTCAGGTCCAGCTCCACCGTCTGCATGCCGCTCAGGGTGACGGTAAAGCTCCCCTGCTGATCGGGGATCGCGCCCGCCGGATCGTGATACCAGTAGCTGTATGTCCCCGGCGGGAGCAGGTAGCTGTCAAAGAGGAGCACGCCGGTCAGCATGTCCATCCAGGGCTGCATGACCGCGCCGTCCGGGTCCGTGACCGTGAGCCCCGCAAAGTCGATGGCCTGGTCGCAGCGGAAGACCACCGGCATGGGCGTGATCTCCTGCGGCTCTTCCTCGGGTTCGGCCTCCTGTTCGGGGTAGGTCTCCGCGGGGATGGCGGGCGCGGCGCCAAGGGGGATCTCCACGCGGCCCTCGGAGCCTGTCAGCGGAAGCACCGTCACCGGGACAAGGAGCTCCCCGCTTGCGGGATCGACCGCATAATAGCTGTAGGTGCCGGGCGCGAGCAGGTAGGACCCATCGTCGCTCAGGGGCAGGACGGGGCCGCCCTCGGCGTCCAGGAGCATGACGCGCGCCGTGCCGCCCGCCGTAAAGCGCAGACTGACAAGCCCGTCGCCGTACTCCCCTTCCGCGAAGGCGGAAGCGGGCAGCAGGGTCAGGAGCAGGCAGAGCGCCAGCAGCAGCGCGGCAAGGCGTATTCTGTTCATGGCGCGGCCCACCTCGTTCCCCATTGGATTGACATAGGAAAATTGACATATATCAATTTACATAATTTGACCTCTCCTATATTACCCACTCTGGCGAAAAATGTCAAGCCGTCTATCTGAACAAAAAGACAGCCCCCGCCGCAAGGCAGGGGCTGCCGATATGCATTATACGCCGTATTTTTATTTTTTAATAGATATTGTTGTACTCCACGAGCGCGACATCGACGTCGAAGGTCTCGCCGTCGCGCCAGATGGTGAAGTTGATGGTGTCGCCGATATCGAGGCCGTTGCGGACACGGAGGATATCGTCGCTGGATTTGGCGGGCTCACCGTTGACGGCGGTGATGATGTCGCCCTCCTTGATGCCCTTGCGATAGGCGTCGGAGTCCTCGGACACGGAGGAGACGTACAGGCCCTCGGGCAGCTCGTAGTGGTCGGCGGCCATATCGGAGATGGCGCCCACCGTGATGCCCACCGCCGGGCGGCCGAGCACCTCGCCGTCGCGAATGAGGGCGTTGACCACGTTGCGCACGGTGGTGCTGGGGATGGCGAAGCCGATGCCCTCGATGCTTGAGTAGTTGGACATCATCTTCATATTGGTCACGCCCACCACCTGGCCGTACATGTTCAGCAGCGCCCCGCCGGAGTTGCCTTCGTTGATGGCGGTGTTGGTCTGGATGAGGTTCATGCTGTGCCCGTCATAGCTGACGCCGCGGTCGATGCCGGAGACGATGCCGTTTGTGAGGGTGGAGCGATACTCCTCGCCGAGGGGGTTTCCGATGGCGGCCACGTCCTCGCCCACGGTCAGCGCGTCGCTCTCTCCGAAGACGGCGGGCTTTAAGCCCTCGGCCTCGATTTTGAGCACGGCGATGTCACTGGTGCGGTCGGTCCCGACGAGGGACACTTCAAACTCCCGGTCGTCCGACAGCACCACCACGGCGCTGTCGCAGCCCTCGATAACGTGGGCGTTGGTGAGGACAAGGCCGTCCTCGCTCAGGACGATGCCGGTGCCCCAATAGTAGCCCAGCTCGCCGTCGATGTAGGCGCGGATGCTGACGATGGAGTCGGCACAGCCGCGGTAGATCTCCTGCAGGCTCTGCGTCTGCTTCCCGGCGGGCGCAAGCGTAAGCTCCCATGCGGGGCGCTTTTCCACCATAGGGATGCGGGTCTCGACCTTCTCCTTGTCCTCGGTGACAAAGTAGGAGTTGAAGAAGTCCTTCCAGTCCTCGGGCAGCTCCCCTTCCTCGCCGTCGCCGTCGGGGAGGATATTGCCGAAGCCGCCGGGCAGGTCGCCGCCGGGGATGATGACGTTGAAGCCGTTGTCCGGGCGCTGGGTGCTCCCGGGCTGTACCGGGGCGGGCTGCCGCTTCGCAAAGTACAGCGAGGTGCCCACGATGAGCCCCAGGGCAAGCATCGTCCCGAGCAGGATCTGCCAGAACACGGGCATGCCCCGTCTGCGGGGCGCGGGCTCGGTCTCCCGGGGGGCGGGCGCCGGCGCGGGGGCCAGGGGCGCGTACCAGCCGGAGCTGTTTGCATTCGTTTCTTTGTTCATACTCAGTCCTCTTTATTTTGCAAGTTTCAGTGAAAAGACAAATTCGGTCATGCCGTCCTCACTCTTGACGGCGATATCCTCGTCGTGGCCGTTGATGATGGCTTTGACGAGGTACAGCCCGAGGCCCATGCCCTCCTTGTCGAGGCTGCGGGAGCGGTCGGACTTATGGAAGCGGTCGAAGATGAAGGGCAGGTCGTCCGGCGGGATGGTCTCGCCCTCGTCGCGGACGGCCACGAAGGCTTTCTCCTCGTCCCTGTAAAGGCGCAGGGTCAGGCAGGAGCCGGGCCTTGCAAACTTCACGGCGTTATCCAGGAGATTGTAGATGACGCGCGTGATGGCGTCCTTGTCCGCCACGACCATGATGCTGTTGTCGGGCAGCTGCGGGTCCACGTCAAGGTTCTTCTTCGTGGCCCGGTCCTCGAAGCTGAGGAGCGTCTGCAAAAGCAGCTCGTTCAAGTCAAACACCGTGCGGCGCGAGGGGTCGGTGGCGTGGCTGCGGGCGGCCGAGGCGTCCAGCATGTCCCGCACGAGGCGCGAGAGTCTGCGCGTCTCGTCGCGGATGGAGACGAGGTATTTGCGCTCCTCCTCGGGCGGGATGGTGCCGTCAAGGATGCCGTCGGCAAAGCCGGAGATGGTGGTCATGGGGGTCCTGAGCTCGTGGGAGACGTTGGCGATGAACTCGCTGCGGCGCTTTTCGGCGGCCTCGAGGGAGTCGGCCATCTTATTAAAAGAGTCGATGAGCGCGCCCATCTCGTCGGTGGAGTCGTACTCCTGTTTGACGCGCACCGAGAAGTCGCCCCGGGCGAATTTCCGCGAGGCGGCGGCGATCTCGTCGAGCGGCCGCGCCATGCGCTTGGAGTAAAAGAGCGTCAGGATCAGAAACACCATCAGGATGCCCAGCGTCACGATCGACGCGAGGATCAGGAAGGCCGACCAGTCGCCGAAGATCTTGCCCGGCGAGCTGATGACGAAGACATAGCCCTGGCAGCTCCCGTCCGCCTCGGAGTAGATGCCGCGCGAGACCACATAGCGCTGCTCCTTGAACACGCCGTCGAGATCCGTAAGCCCGAACTCGGTATCGGAGCGGGCAAGCTCCAGCACGTTTTCCGAGAGCGTAAGGCCGAGATGGCAGCACTTGGTCGGCTTGTCGGAGCAGCGCACGATGGAGCCGCCCGAGTCGGCGATAAAGATGAGGTTCTCGGTGGAATTGGCAATGGCGCTGACGTTCATGCCCAGCAGCCAGCTGTCCAGCGAGTCGTTCTGCCGGACGGCGGCGGCGATGCGCGCGACCTCGGACGCGGAGGCTATCATGTCGCCGCGCAGCGCGCGTACCAGGTGCATCCGCCCAATTCCCACGAAGGACAGGCAGATGAGCATGAGGCAGAAGAACACCAGCACGGCCATGGCCGTAAAATTCCGTAAGTAAATGCTTTTCACCCCGCGCCTCCCTTCCGCAAGTTTTCTGAAAGTTTATTATAACCGTTTTTGCGACTTTTTCAATACGCTGTTTGTGAACAAATGCGGCCATAAAAAGAGCACCGGGTGTTCCGATGCTCTCAAGAGGGTGTTTAATTCTCAGTACAGCACTCTCACGCGCAGGACATCGCCCATGGCGCGGATGGCGGCGGCGGTGGGCTCGCCGATAGACTCGCCGAGGTCAACGATGGTGTAGGCGTACTCGCCGCGGGGCTTGTTGATCATGTGCTCGACGTTGATGTTGCGGTCGCTGATAAAGTCGAGGATGCGGGTGATCATGCGCGGGACGTTGCGGTGCAGGACGCAGAGCCTGCACACGCCCATGCGCGAAAGGGTCGCGTCCGGGAGGTTCACCGAGTTTTTGATGTTGCCGTTTACGAGGTAATCGTAAAGCTCCATCGCGGCCATGGCGGCGCAGCGGTCCTCGCTTTCGGGGGTGCAGGCGCCGATGTGCGGCAGGGCGATCACGTTCGGAGCCTGGAGGATGACCTTGTTCGGGAAGTCGGTGACGTACTTCCCCACCCGGCCGCAGTCGAGGGCGCGGGTCATGGCCTCATCGTCCACCACCTCGGCGCGCGATTCGTTCACGATGCGCACGCCCATCTTCATCTTCGAGAACGCCTCGTCGTTGAACATGTTGTGGGTCTGGTCGTTATAGGGGATGTTGATGCTGATGTAGTCGGACTTCTCGTAAATGGTCTCCACGTCCTCGGCCCGGATGACATCACGGGAAAGCCGCCAGGCGGCGTCGACGGACATGAAGGGATCGTAGCCGTAGACCATCATGCCGAGGTCGAGCGCGGCGTTTGCCACCAGCGCGCCGATCGCGCCGAGGCCCACCACGCCGAGGGTCTTGCCCTGGAGCTCGGGCCCCGCGAAGGAGGACTTGCCCTTCTCCACCATCTCGGGGATATCGTCCCCGCAGTCGGCGATGGAGCGCACCCAGTCGATGGCGCCGATCATGTCGCGCGAGGCCATGACGAGGGAGGCGATCTCCTGCTCCTTGACGGCTTCGGCGTTCGCGCCGGGGCTGTTGAAGACGACAATACCCTTTTCGGCGCACTCCTCTATGGGGATATTATTAAAACCCGCGCCCGCTCTCGCGATGCCGAGAAGCTCGGGGCCAAACTCCATGCCGTGCAGGTTTGCGCTGCGGATGAGCATGCCGTCGGGGTTTTCCACGTCCGGCCCGACCAGGCAGCCGCGCTTTTCCAGCGCCCCGGTGCCGTGCTCGGAAATGGTGTTCATGGTCTTTATCTTAAGCATTTCTGACTTCAAACTCCTTCATGTATTCGACCAGCGCCTTTGCGCCCTCCACGGGCATGGCGTTGTAGACGGAGGCGCGCATGCCGCCCGCGATCTTGTGGCCCTTGAGGTTCAAGAGTCCCCTCTCCGCCGCGCCCTTGACAAAGGCGGCGTCGAGCTCCGGAGAGTCGGTGCGGAAGGTGACGTTCATCCAGCTCCGCGACCCCGGCAGAGCGTGGGGATGGAGGACCTTGCTGTTATCGAGAAAGTCGTAGAGCATCCCGGCGCGTTCGCGCTTGCGCTCGTCCATGGCCTTGACGCCGCCCTCCTTCAGCACCCAGTCGAGCGTGAGGTCCAGCATGTAGATGCACCAGCACGGCGGGGTGTTGAGCATGGAGCCGGTCTCGATCATGGTCTTGTAGCTCAAAATCTTCGGGGTGATTGGCAGCTCGCGGCCCGCAAGGCGCTTGTCCACGATCACGATGGTCAAACCCGCGGGGGCCATGTTCTTCTGCGCGCCCGCGTAGATGAGGCCGAACTTCGACACGTCCACCTCGCGGGAGAGGATGTCGGAGGACATGTCGCACACGAGGGTCGAGGCGGTCTCGGGGACGTACTGCCACTCGGTGCCGTAGATGGTGTTGTTGGCGCAGTAATAGAAGTATTTCGCGTCGGGCGAAAGGTCAAGCTCCGCCTGGGCGGGGATGCGGTCGTGCCCGGTGGGCTTTGTGGTCGCCGCGATGTGGACGGTGCCGTACTTTGCCGCTTCCTCGGCGGCCTTGTTGGAGAAGTTTCCCGTCACGGCGTAGTCGGCGGCGCCGCCCTCGATGAGGTTCATGGGGATGGCGGCAAACTGGGTGGTCGCGCCGCCCTGGAGCAGTAAAATCTCGTGCGTGTCCGGCACGTTCATGAGCGTGCGGAGCTTTGCGCACGCGGAGTCGAAAACCTCCTGAAACAGGGCGCTGCGGTGGCTGATCTCCATGACGGACATGCCGCTGCCGCGGAAATTGAGCAGCTCCGCCGCCGCGGTTTTCAGGGCGCTCTCCGGCATGGTGGACGGTCCGGGGGCGAAATTATAGACCTGATCTCTGTTCATAGGAATATACTCCAAAAAACGTTTTTTATTTTTGTGCTATTTTACTATTCTTTTCCGTGTTCGTCAATGCGCCATTTAAACGAAACAGCCCCGGCATCGGGGCTGTTTCCTCCATGTTTTTATTGTTTTTATCCCACGGGCTTGAAGGTCACGTAGACCACCACGTCCATGGCGGGCATGACGAAGTTCTTCGCCTCGGTGATGTCGTAGCTTGCAGAACCGTCGATGAGGCTCCAGACGATCTTGTCCAGCACATAGCCCTGTTCGGCGTTCGGGAAGACATAGACCGTCGTGGTCGGGTAGACGTTCATCGCCGTCGTGCTCGATTCGCCGGTCGTGAGGCCGAGCGCCGCGCTGCCGCCCTGCATCGGGGCAAGGCTCACGCGATAGGCCTGCTGTGGGGCGTAGCCGCCGCCGACGTAGTCCCAGCCCGTGTCATCGCCGCCGAAGCCGCCGCCGATGAACACAATGTCGCCGGTGATCTCGATCTTTTTGCCGCTGCCGTCGTCGGGTTTTTCCTCGTCCTTCCACTGGGCCTTGAGGGTGAGGTCAGCGGTCAGCTGAATGGTCTGTCCGTCTCTGTACTTCCTGCCGTCGCTGCCCTGCCAGTAATCAAACACCTTGCCCTCAGGGGCGGTAAAGTTCTTGTCATAGGCCTGGATGATGTAGTCGCCTTCTTCGCGATTGTCTTCTACCGCTTTTTCATCGGTGCCGTTGTTGGCAACATAGGTCACGGTGTAAGCGTTCGCAGTCACCGCCGCGGCGTCGGGAACCGTGATATTCACATTGGCGGTCGGCGTGCCGGAGACGGTCACCACCGTGTCGCTGACTCTCGTTAAAGTGACACCATTGGTAGTGGAATTAGAAAACGCAGGGAAGGTATAGCCGCTGTTCGCCGTATAGGTCACGGTGGTCATAGCGCCGGTCAGACCGGTCTGGCTCGTTGCCCCACCGCTTGTCGTGGCATTCGCGCCGCCGGAAAGAGTCACACTGTATCCCGCCGGCTTCAGCGAAAATGTATTTGTATTAGAATCAAATGTTACCTTGCTCAGATTGAGCCTTAAAGCGGGGCGGACACCTAACGCATTAAAGACAGGTAATCCGTGATCGAGGACGCCGCCGGGGTTGCCGATGACGACCGCCGCATAGGTATCGTAGCGGCCGGGCGAGCGCAGCCACCAGCCACCATCTTGTGCACCATCAAAAAAAAGGTTCGTATACGGACCAGCCTCGCGCTTACTCAAAAGATACAGCTTCGCTCCAGTAACACCAACATCATTCAAATTGGTATCAGCTATTGCATCTTTCACAGATGCAAAGGGGCGGCCTTCTGCGGTCAATGCATCAAGCTTGCTCTTCAAGGTCGAGCTGCTGTAAGCGTTGCTATATGGGGACGTTGAATTAAACGCCGACGTTCCAAAGCGCGTATCCGCCGCAAGCAGCGTGACCGTTCCGGCATCTACCGCTGTAGAGTTGTCTGCTATGATATACCATTTGCAGTTGTTAAACTGTACAACTGTCCTGTCATTCATTAACTGAGTGTATGTGTCTGTCGCAGCATACGCCGTCAGCCCCATCCCCGGCATCAGTCCGACGACCATTGCCAGCGTGAGAAGCATGGCCAGGATTTTCATTCCTCTGTGTTTCATTTTCTTTTTCCTCCTTGGTATCTGTACGCCGCATCCGCGGCGGGGTGGATGGGGTTTGTTGGTATACCGTGTAGGGGCTGACGCCCTCGGCAGCCCGCGCGGGGAAACAGACGTTTCGCATGTGCGCCCGGGCGAATGCGGAAACCGGA
>CADBYZ010000024.1 GCA_902799075.1 Oscillospiraceae bacterium
GTCTCCTCCGGGGTGGAGAGGATCACGGGCGTGCAGTGCACATCGTTGGATCTGAGCATGCGCACGGCACTCTTGCCCAGAGAGTTATTGGGCACGACAGAAAAGAAGGTGCTGTCGATGCCCAGGTTTGCCAGGGCGAGAGCGATGTTTGCCTCGCTCCCGCCGTAGCTTGCCTCAAAGCTGGTGGCGACCCGGATCTTCTCGTAGTTCGGCGGCGTCAGGCGAAGCATGATCTCGCCGAAGGTGATAAACTTCTGCGCGGAAACTTCCGGCAGGAGAGGATTCCGGTGCTCCATATCAGCGCTTTACGCGTGCGCCGGCGCCGCCCATGATGGCCTCGACCTCATTGACGGAAGCCATGGAGGTGTCGCCCGGTGTGGTCATGGCGAGTGCGCCGTGGGCCGCGCCGTAGTTGACAGCCTTCTCGGCGTCGCCGGTGGTCATGAGGCCGTAGACAAGACCGGAAGCGAAGGAGTCGCCGCCGCCGACGCGGTCCATGATCTCCAGGCCGTTATACTCCTTGGACTGGTAGATCTCGCCGTCCGCCCAGCAGATGGCCTTCCAGTCGTTGACCGTGGCGGTCTTGACGGTGCGCAGGGTGGTAGCCACGACCTTGAAGTTGGGGTAGGTCTCGGCGGCCTTGCCGATCATCTTCTTGTAGCCGTCGATGTTGAGCTCCTTGAGGTTTGCGTCGTTGCCCTCGATCTCGAAGCCGAGGCAGGCGGTGAAGTCTTCCTCGTTGCCGATCATGACGTCGACATACTTGGCGACCTCGCGGTTGACCTCGCGGGCCTTGTCCAGGCCGCCGATGGCGCTCCACATGGAGGGGCGGTAGTTGAGGTCGTAGGAGACGACGGTGCCGTACTTCTTGGCGGCCTTGCAGGCGGCGATAACGGTCTCGCAGGCCTGCTCGGACAGGGCAGCGTAGATGCCGCCGGTGTGCAGCCAGCGCACGCCCAGCTTGCCGAAGATGTACTCAAAGTCGAAGTCGGCGGGAGTGGCCTGGGAGATGGCGGTGTTGGCACGGTCGGAGCAGCCGACGGCGCCGCGGATGCCGAAGCCGCGCTCGGTGAAGTTGATGCCGTTGCGGCAGACTCTGCCGATGCCGTCGGTCTTCTTCCAGTAGATGAGATCGGTGTTCACGCCGCCCTGCTCGATGAAGTCCTTCATGAGCTTGCCGACCTCGTTGTCGGCGAAGGCGGTGATGACGGCGGTATCCATGCCGAAGCACTTGTGCAGGCCGCGGATGACGTTATACTCGCCGCCGCCTTCCCATGCGCGGAAGGAGCGGGCGGTACGGATACGGCCCTCGCCCGGATCGAGACGGAGCATGACCTCGCCGAGGCTGGCGGCGTCAAAACGGCATTCTTCTTTGGCACGCAGATTCAGTTCCATGATAATCAATCCTCCTAAAAATATATAACAGATGTTTTATAAGCGATTACTTTCTGGCTTCTTTGACGATCTCTCTCGACTTCTTGCAGAGGTCAATGATCTCATCCCACTTGTTGTTGTCGATGAGGTCGGCGGTGACCATGTAGCTGCCGCCGCAGGCCGCGATCACAGGGGCGGAGATATAGTCCTTGAGGTTCTTGAGGCTGATGCCGCCGGTGGGCATGACCTTGAACTGGGGGAACGGGGCGGACAGGGCCTTGATCTTGGCAAGGCCGCCGGACTGCTCGGCCGGGAAGAACTTAATAAGCTCCAGACCGAACTTGAGTGCCTGATGGTACTCGGAGGCCGTGGTGCAGCCGGGGAAGATGGGGATGTTCTTCTCCTGGGCGTAGGCAACCAGCTCGGGGTCGAAGCCCGGGGTGACGATGAAGTCGCCGCCGGCTGCGATGACAGCGTCGATGTGCGCGGTGGTGGTAACGGTGCCGGCGCCGACCAGCATGTCGGGGCAGGCTTCCTTCATGAGCTTGATGGCCTTGTCAGCGCCGGCAGCGCGGAAGGTGACCTCCGCCACGGGCACGCCGCCCGCGCACAGAGCCTTTGCAAGGCCCACCGCGTCGCGCTCGGGATGGTTGAGCTTGATAACGGGCACCACGCCGATGGCGCTGATTTTTTCGTTCATAGCATTCATTGGGGTTTTCCTCCTCGTTTTATCGTTTGGTTTCTATGATAACAGTACTATTTCTCAGGGGATAAAATCAAATTGCGCGTTGAGCCAGGTCCTGCACAGCTCCACCCATTTTGACGCGGCGGGATACGGCGTCTCGACCTCCTGATTGCACATGGAGATCCCATGCGCCCCGCCTGCGAACAGGTGGCACTCGTACGGAACGCCTGCCCGCTGCATGGCGGCTGTCAGGAACATCGTATTCTCCACCGGGACAGATTCATCCCCGGTGCAGTGCCAGATAAAAGTCGGCGGCATGTGCTTTGTGACCTGCTTTTCAAGGCTCAAAAGCTCTTTGAGCTTTTCATCCCCGCCGGTCACCCAGTCGATGGACTCCGGGTGTCTGAACTCTCCCGTCGTGATGACCGGGTAGCACAGCACCATGGCGTCCGGGCGGCACTCGGCGCCCAATCCAAGATCCTCACGCTGCCAGAGTGTGGCGAGGCTCGCGGCCAGATGTCCGCCCGCCGAGAAGCCCAGCACCGCGATGTGCTCAGGCTCGATATGCCATTCCCCTGCCCGCTGCCGGATGATGCGCACAGCCTCCGCAAGTTCCCGCAGGGGCTTGAGTCCCGCCGCGTTTTCCTTGACAGAATACTCGATCAGGAAGGTATGGTAGCCCATGGCGGCAAAGCTCAGGGCCACGGGGTCCTTCTCCCGCGGGGAGAGCCAGCGGTACGCGCCGCCCGCGCAGATGATGATCGCGGGTCTTTTTTTATGCGCGACGAGCCGATCATGGTCGTCCTGAATGTAACCTATGACCGGCGCGTCGTGCGCAGTAAAACTGCAGATGTTCACTTACGGTTGTTTGCCAATGTAGGCAAGGATGCCGCCGTCCACATAGAGGATGTGGCCGTTGACGAAGTTGGAGGCATCGGAAGCAAGGAAGACGGCGGGGCCCATCAGGTCCTCGGCCTCGCCCCAGCGGGCAGCGGGGGTCTTGGCAATGATAAACTGGTCGAAGGGGTGGCGGCTGCCGTCAGGCTGACGCTCACGCAGCGGCGCGGTCTGGCTGGTGGCGATATAGCCGGGGCCGATGCCGTTGCACTGAATGTTGTATTCGCCGTACTCGGAGCAGATGTTGCGGGTCAGCATCTTCAGACCGCCCTTGGCGGCGGCGTAGGCGGAGACGGTCTCGCGGCCCAGCTCGCTCATCATGGAGCAGATGTTGATGATCTTGCCGTGGCCCTTCTCGACCTGGCGGAAATCCTCGGCGCTCATCTCGAGCATGGGGATGCGCTTGATAATGCCGGCGTTGTTCACAAGAATGTCGATGATGCCGACTTCTTCCTTGATCTGCGCTACGAGTGCCTTGACGGCCTCCTCGTCGCAGACATCGCAGACATAGCCGTGGGCGTCAACACCGTTGGCCTTGTAGGCCTCCAGCGCCCGGGCCTTGGAGCCCTCACTGGAGCAGTTGAAGCAGATCGTCGCGCCGGCAGCGGCAAACGCGTTGGCGATTGCCATGCCGATACCATGGGACGCGCCGGTAACGAGGGCTACCTTGCCCTCAAGGGAGAATTTGTTCATCATGTCCATGTTAATCAATCCTTCCATTTTTAATATACAAACTTTTGCTGTCATCCTGAGCGTCAGCGAAGGATCCCGTCCCTTTTGCAAGCGTCACGGGATCCTTCGGCGCTAAGCGCCTCAGGATGACATGGGGGTCTTATCTCAGGTTCTCGGTCGGGATATTGTCCATGTCGTCGAATTCCTGGTTCTCGCCGCCCATGGCCCAGATAAAGGTGTAGTTCGAGGTGCCGGCACCGGAATGGATCGACCAGGAGGGAGAGATGACCGCCTGCTCGTTCTGCATGACGATGTGGCGGGTCTCCTGGCCCTGGCCCATCATGTGGAAGACCACCTGGTGCTCGGGCACTTCAAAGTACATGTAAATCTCCATACGGCGCTCGTGGGTGTGGGCAGGCATAGTGTTCCACACGCTGCCCGGCTCCAGGGCGGTCATGCCCATGGAGAGCTGGCAGGTCTTGAGGACGCTCGGATGGATGAACTGGTTGATGGTGCGCTTGTTGGAGGTCTCCATCTCGCCGACGGGGCGCTTGTTGGCGTCCGCGATCTTGAGAAGCTTCGTCTCATAGCTGCGGTGGGCCGGGGCGGAAACCATGTAGAACTTGGCCGGGCACTTTGGATCGTCGCTCTTGAAGAGGACCTCCTTCGCGCCCATGGTGATGTACAGGCAATCCTTGTAGCCGAGCTCGTATACCGTGCCGTCGACCGTGATGGAGCCCGCGCCGCCGATGTTGAAGATGCCGATCTCGCGGCGCTCGAGGAAGTAATGGGTGCCGAAGTTTGCCCAGATGTCGATGCCCTTGTCGATGGAGACGGTCTCATTGACCGGCATGCATCCGAGGGTGACCATGCGGTCGACATGGCTGTAGACGGCGACTACGGAGTCCGCCACATAGAGGTTTTCGATCAGAAATTCCTTTCTGAGCTCCTCGGTGGTGTAGCGCTTTACGTCGTTGGGACCGGTAGAATAACGGATATCCATAAGCTCCTCCTCTTACTTGATGACCATCTCGGTCTCGCCGTCGAAGAGGTAGACGCTCTCGTAGGGGATCGAGAAGACGATGTTGCTGTCTACCTCGGGGGTGTCGTGCGGGTCGACCTTGAGGATGGCGTTCACGTTATCCATGTTGATGTAGACGTTGGTGTTGTCGCCCAGCATCTCGGTCAGCTCCACATTTGCGGGCATGACATAGGCTTCCTTGTGCTCGCCGAGCTTGATGGACTCGGGACGGAAGCCGAAGACCAGCTCCTTGCCCTCGTAGGAGGCGAGCTTTTTGCCGAGCTTGGGGGTGAGGTCGAGCTCCTTTGCGCCGACCTTGACCTTGCCGCCCTTGACCCTGGCGCGGACGAAGTTCATGGGAGGCTCGCCGATGAAGCCCGCGACGAAGACGTTTACGGGGTCGAAGTACAGCTCACGCGGGGTGCCGACCTGCTGGACATAGCCGTCCTTCATGCAGACGATGCGGTCGGCCATGGTCATGGCCTCGGTCTGGTCATGGGTAACGTAGATGGTGGTGGCGCCGGTCTCGCGGTGGATCTGGGTGATCTCGGAGCGCATGGTGACACGCTGCTTGGCGTCAAGGTTGGACAGAGGCTCGTCCATGAGGAAGATGCCCACCTTGCGGATCAGCGCGCGGCCGATGGCGACACGTTGACGCTGGCCGCCGGACAGCGCCCTGGGCAGACGGTCCAGATAATCGGTCAGGCCGAGGATGCGGGCGGTGTTGCGCACCTTCTCGTCGATATAGTCATCGTCCGCGCCCTGGAGCTCCAGGCCGAAGGCGATGTTGTCATAGACGCTCATCTGGGGATAGAGCGCATAGCTCTGGAAGACCATCGCCACGCCGCGCTCACGCGGGCCCTGCTCGTTGGCGCGCTTGCCGTTGATCAGGAATTCACCGTTGCTGATGTCCTCAAGACCGGCGATCATACGCAGCGTCGTCGATTTGCCGCAGCCGGAGGGGCCGACGAAGACGATAAATTCACCCTTCTCCATGTCGAGATTGAAATTGTGTACCGCGTGGTAGCCGTTCGGGTAGATCTTGTTGATGTTTTTCAGCGTTAGGTATGCCATTGTTTATCCCCCTTGATCGTATAAAATACATTGATATGGACAAAACGGATAATCTTTGCTAAAATCCTTTGCGAGAGGAGTGCTTGTATATGAATGAGATCATCTATGCAGGTAAGCACCTGATTACCTTTTCAGTCTCCCGGCACGCACACAACAGCTGGGAGTTCATCTACTGCACCGGCGGCTCCGGCCGCATCATCTTTGACGACAATGCTATTGTCTATAAGGCCGGCGATGTGGTGCTGATCCCGCCGCTCGTGTACCATCAGAACGAGAGCGAAACGGGCTTTACCAACATCCACCTGAATGTGCGCGATCCGGCGCTGAATCTCAGGCGCCCCACCGTCATCCACGACGACGGCAACCATTTTATTCTGGACGCCTTCACTGCCGCCTTCTATTACTTCGGCAGCAATCCTGGCAAGCAGACCCTGCTGCTGTCGGCCTACGCCAATCTGATCGTGAGCCTCATCTCCAACTGCCTGAGCATGCCGGTGAGAAACCCCATCGTGGAAGAGATCGCCAAGAACATCATTCTCAGCTATCCGGATGAAAATTTTGAGCTCGACCAGTACCTGCGCACGCTGCCTTTCAACTACGACTATCTGCGCAAGCTCTTTAAAAGTGAGGCCGGAGTGACGCCGCACCAGTTCCTGTCAGACACACGCCTGCAGGCCGCGGCCGAACGCCTGAGCTTTACGGAGGGGCGGCAGGTGAACATATCAGAGATCGCACACCTGTGCGGCTTTCGGGAGCCGCTGTATTTCTCCAAGATCTTTCGGAAGAAATACGGCATGTCCCCTTCCCAGTATCAGCGCAGCCAGCGGGAAAACGCCTCCGTGCCGGACGGTGAAAGCCTCAAGATCAGGCCAGACGCTTGATCTCGGTGTAGCAGAGCACGAAGGGCGCCACGCCCTTGGCGTCGTTTTCCACCACGGGCTCGGAGATGTAATACTCGTAGGAGCCGTCACGGCGGCGGTTGTCCTCCGGGCCGAGGCCCGCGACGAGGCAGATGCCGCCCAGGTTCAGTTCGCCGTCCGTGAAGGACAGATATTTATCCACTATGCCGCGGAAGGTCTTCTCGCCTTTTGCGGCATATTCTTTGTCCAGAATACCGAGACGCGCGCCCTTGAGCATGGCGTAGGCCAGCATGCTGCTGCCGCTGGTCTCGAGGTAGTTGCCCTCGCGGCCGCTCTGATCGGGCACCTGCCAGTACATGCCGGTAGCTTCATCGGCGTAGGCGGCGGCGCCTTCCATGAGCTCTTTGAAGATCCCGCACAGGCGGGCGTGGGCATCACCCTCGGGGATGATCTCGCACAGGTCGGCCAAAGCGACGGCAAACCAGCCGATGCTTCTCAGCCAGAAGTTCTGCGAAAGGCCGGTCTCCTTGTCCGCCCAGAAGGCAGCGCGGCTGGCGTCATAGCCGTGGTAGCAGAGCTTTTTGTTCTCATCGAACATGTGGCGGCGGACATTCTCGATCTGGGAGAGCATGTCGCTGTAGTCGCCGTCACCGAAGTTTTTCTGATACAGGGCATAGAAGGGCTGGGCCATGTACAGGCCATCCAGCCACACCTGGTTGGGGTAAATGGCCTTGTGCCAGAAGTTGCCCTCGAAGGTGCGCGGCTGCTCCCGGATCTGCTGATACAGGGTCTCGGCAGCCTTCTTGTATTTTTCTTTACCGGTCTTCGCGTACAGCGTAAAGAGGACGCGGCCTTCATTGATGTCGTCAAGGTTATACTTGGAGCGGTCATAGGTCTTGATGGACCCGTCCTCCAGGACAAACCAGTCGATAAAGCTCTCGGCAAAATCGAAGTAGCGCTTGTCTCCGGTGATATCGCTCATGGCGAGCAGGGCCGTGATCATGCAGCCGTCGATATAGTTCCAGCTCGCGGGCTTGCCCTCGCGCACGCTCTCAATGTTCCAGGCTGTGCAGGACGGAGAAGACTTTTCGATCAGACTCAGGACATACGCGTCAATTTTCTCGTACATGTTCAATCCTCACTGAAGTTTTTCTGTTCCAGGGTCTCATAGTGATTGGCGATGAGCTTGTCGCCGTCGACACCGCTGAGATGCACATTGTCAACGGAGATATGGCGCACATTGTCGAGATACAGGCCCAGGCGGCAGCGCTCCTTCGCAAAGTTCTCCATCATGGGGATGCCGGGCTTTGCGTCGGTAGAGAAGCTGATATCCACATTTTCCAGGCTCACACTGTCAATGGGTGCTTCGGGCAGACCGTCGATATAGCAGGCGGCGACCTCGGCGTCCGTGCACATGAGATTGCTGAAACGGAAGGAGCCCATGTAGGGGGTCCTGTCGTCCACCGGCAGATGCTCGCGCGACCAGACGTATTCGCTCTCCCTGTCGGGATCGCAGCAGTTATACCATAGGTTGATAACGATGGGTGTCAGCACACCCTCCATGCGGATATTGTCAAAGCTCACCCCGTCAATGCGGCAGTTCTTGCCGCGGCCTCTGCGGCTTTTGATGCGCAGGCCCCTGTCCGTGCCGCGAAACCAGCACTGGGACACTGTCAGGTCCCGCACGCCCGCGCCGATCTCACTGCCGAGCGTGATGGCCCCGTGGCCAAACTCCATGAGGCAGTTGCGGATGGTGTGGAAGGCGGCGGGCCGGTTGAACTTCTGCCCGATCTCAAACTTGCCGGACTTGATGGCAATACAGTCATCGCCCACCGTGAATCGGCAGCCAATGATACTCACATCGGTGCAGGCCTCCGGGTCCAGCGCGTCGGTGTTGGGGCTGTGCTTCGGGGCGGAAATCAGAAGATCGTAGAAGCTCAGCTTCTCGGAGAAATAGGGGTGAAGCTGCCAGGAGGCGGCGTTGCAGGCATGGATGCCGTGCACGGTCACATTTTTGCAGCGGTTCAGGAACAGCAGTCTCGGTCTTCCCGTCGGGAAGGTGTGGAAGCTTGTCCAGAAGTCCGTATTCTGGGCGTTGCCGTCCACCGTTCCGGGGCCGATGATGGTGATATCCTCGGCGTACTGGGCAGTGAGCAAAGCTTGATACATGGGGACGGCGTTGCCCTCCCAGGTGCCGAAATGTACCTCTTCCCCTCCGACTGCGTCGACGGTGCCGGGGATGATGGGATAATCCTCCCGCTTTGTCCAGCCGAGAAGTGTAGCCCCTTCGCAAAATTCCAGGGTGATGTGACTCTTGAGGAACTGGGGCTTTGTCAGGTACGTGCCCGCCGGGAAGAGCAGGCGCCCGTTTTCGGGCAGGCAGCCGATGGCGCAGCGGATGGCCTCGGTATCATCGTGTATGCCGTCGCCGACAGCGCCGAAGGCATGCACATCGATGCAGCAGCTCTCGGCCCTGGTCCAAAATTCACGTTCGGATTCAAACGTCTCGCCGCGTACCGTGAGACGGTATTCCGTGTCCGGCTCAAGGCCGTAAAGGGAGAAGACATTGTGGTCGCATTCATATTGCTCCTCACCGTTGAGGAGCACCTTAAACTTCTCCGGCGCATAGTAGGGCGCGCTGTTTTCAAGCTCAAAGCAGGCGCTGGAGACGCTGGAGAAGAGAAGTTTCTCATTCATGATAAATCATTGCCCTTTCGCATTCTTCTTCGCATCCTGAAAAATCTGCCGCAGGGTGCGTTTCATGGTTATAAACAAGAGATCAAACGCTGTGTAGACGATGCCGAAGAGGATCGGCCCCACGCCGATCGTGAGACCGCTGCCGCGGGATGCGGCAGAAAGGGTGATGTTTAACAGGGTATAGAACATGTTCACGCAGAAAAGCAGAACAATTGCATAGAGTATATTCAGAGGGAAGGTGATGTAGCTCTTTTTGGGGAACATCATAAAGCGATCATTGTCGCCTTCTGTTTTCGCGTAGTAGCGCAGTATATTGTTGGTCAGCACATCGGTCACCATGCCGAGCGCGATGGCGAAGACCAGCATAAGGTCCAGATGTGCGCCGATGTAGGAGCTCAGGCCCCAAAGAATGAAGAAGCAGACAGACCCGGCAAACCATATTTTGATCAGAACCGCCTTCGTCCAGTCCGATAGCTTGAACTTCGAGCCGGAACGGTATTTTTGCAGCTCCTCCTCGGAGACCTCGGGAGAATTGCTCTCGTCCGCCTCCACCAGATCGCGCACCGCGTCCGTATGAAGCTTGTAAAACTCAGTGGTGGTGCGGCTCTCCTCGGGGGCTGCGCGCCGTTTTTTGTTGCCTGCCATAGATATTCCTTTTCCCCCGTGAAGCCCCATAGCTCTGCCTTCGGGGCGGGGCGAGGGATCCTTCCCGAGGGGAAGGATCCTTCACCGCCTCGCCGCTTGATTCGGCAGCGCTGTGAGGCTGTCACAGGTTACGCGTGTTGGGGATCAGTCCTCGCCGGAGATGTCGATGACACCCAGATCGCCGTTGCCTTCGACCGTGATGGAGGTGTTGATCTTGCGCAGCAGCTTCGTGTAGAGCGGCATGAGCAGGACCAGCGCCACACCGATGCCCTCGATCATGATGTGAGTCTGGAGGACATTGTAGGCCTGGGCAATGTAGATGGTGGAGATGTCAAGCTTGATGGGGTTCTCCGCGCGGGTCAGGGCCGTCGTAATGAGGCCGGAGTAGTAGACATCGCAGAAGATGATTATGGCGAACATCACAAACATCAGCACGACCATCGCAATGACAGGCTTCTTGCGCTTGGGGAAAGCGTTGAGGAAGCAGACCAGAGACAGCATGGAGAAGAGCATGGTGGCAAAGCCGCACAGGCCCATGCCGTTGCCCTGGATCTTGGCGGTGGTGTCGGAGATGTGCGTCAGGTTCAGGGAATATTGGAAGAAGGCAATCAGCAGGACGACCAGCGCGATGATGGAGGGCTGACGCTTGAGGGCGACGAAGAACCTGCGCAGAAATTCGGGCATCTGAGAGGATTTCTTCTGGGCTGCGCTCATGCTTTAGCCTCCTTTCTGATGGCAACGCCCGACTCCTTGTCAAAGAAGTGCTTGCGGGCGAAGGCGACGTTGACCTTGTCGCCGTCCTTGTAATCGTACCAGCCGCGAAGCTTCGCGGAAATGCGGTTGTTGTCGCCGATGTGGCCGTGAACCAGGGTGTTCATGCCGAGGTTCTCGTTGGAGAAGACGTTGAGCGCGGTCTCGGAGCCCTCCTGCACATCCTCGGGACGCACGCCGAGCTCGATCTCCTTGCCGGCGTAGGGAAGCAGGATGCCCTTCTCCTCCTCGTTGAGCTTGACCTTGAAGCCCCGGCCCTCGAGGAAGCCCTCGCGCACGGTGGCGTCAAAGAAGTTCATGGGAGGCAGGCCGATGAAGCTCGCCACAAAGCGGTTGGCGGGGGTGTCATACAGCTCCAGCGGGGTGCCGACCTGCTGGACATGGCCCATCGACATGCAGACGATGCGGTCAGCCAGGGTCAGAGCCTCGGTCTGGTCATGGGTGACGTAGAGCATGGTGGCCTGCAGGCGCTTGTGGAGAAGCAGGATCTCACGTCTGGTCGCGCCGCGCAGCTTTGCGTCAAGGTTGGAAAGGGGCTCGTCGAAGAGGAAGACCTTGGGGTTGCGGACGATGGAACGGCCCATGGCAACGCGCTGGCGCTGGCCGCCGGACAGCTGGCTGGGCTTCTTGTTGAGCTGGGAGGTAAGTCCCAGGATCTCCGCCGCCGCAAGGACCTTCTTGTGGATAACGTTGGGATTCTCCTTGCGCAGGGTCAGGGAGAAAGCCATGTTTTCATAAATGGTCATGTGGCCGTACAGGGCGTAGTTCTGGAAAACCATTGCCATGTCGCGGTCCTTGGCCGGGGTCTGGGTGATGTCCTTGCCATCGAGCAGCAGATGGCCGGCGGAGATATCCTCCAAGCCCGCGATCATGCGCAGGGTGGTGGACTTGCCGCAGCCGGAGGGACCGACCAGCACGATCAGCTCGCCGTCCTTGACGTCGAGGTTGAAGTCGAAGACCGCCTGCACGTTGTTGTCATAGATTTTGTCTACATGCTGTACATTCAGTTGTGCCATACGTTCTTCCCCTCCTTTATGCGGCCACGCCCAGGGACGCAAGGTGCGCCTTGAGCTGCTTGGAACGGGTCATGCCGACATAGGCGCCAGCGAAGAGGCAGGCTGCCGAGATGACCAGGTACAGGACGCAGCGGGTAAACTGTGCGCCGCCCATGACGGTGACAGCCTTCTCCTGGATGGTGACAGTCGCGTTGTGCGCGCGCATGGGATAGATGAAAATACGGATGATCTGTCCAATGCCGAGCACTGCCATGAAATAGGCATAGCCGATCTTGTAGTTCTTGATGCCTTCGGAGCACAGGAAGGCCGCCAGAAGGAAGATCAGGTTATACAGGATCGAGGCGCCGATCAGAATGTTGTAGTACCAGGATGCAACGTTGGACTCGTAAATGCTGATAAAGAAGAACACGTCAAAGAGGATGGACACGATGGCAAGGGTGGAAGCGAGCGTGTTCTTGGTGTAGCGCATGCGGTCAAGCCGGATCGTTTTTTCGTCGTTCATGCCTTCGCTCCCTTCCCAGCTGCGATGAGCTGTTTCTCTTCCTTCATCAGCTGCACTTTCCAGATCGCGCAGAAGACCAGGCCCAGGGACACAAGGATCGACAGGGCAAAGATCGGATAATGCACGTCAAACCAGAAGGTGGATTCCGTGTAGTAGGTCTTCCACAGATCAGCATGCTCCATCAGTGCGGCGAAGTCGACCTGCATGAAGCGGTACTTGAACAGCTGGATGTATCTGTGGGCATCCACTGCCAGGTAGATGTTTGCCACGGCAAAGGCGCCGATGGCGATGTAATTGCCGATGTAGTATCTGCGGCGGATATGTGTGTTCGTGATGAACAGCAGGCACGCCAGCAGGATCAGGGCAATGGACCAGTGCAGGAAATAGGCGTTCCAGCCCTGCATGTTGTAATAGACAATGGAACCGGCGACGTCGGTCTGGGTCAGATCCGCGGGATTGCGCATCGTCGAGTACAACGTATCATACAGATCGGTCATGATGCCAAGCGCGTACAGGAAAATCACCACGCTTGAGACAAGCGCCAGAAAGCAAAGAATCTTTTGCAGTGTTAACTGTTTCTTATACATGTTAGCCTCCCCGCTTCGGCTCATGCCGTCTTACAGGGGCAAGCCCCTGTAAGACGATACGGGCCGTGAGAATCTGCGTTCACTTATGATCGTTGGTAATCCCGATCACTTGGCGTTGTAGTAGCTGAGCAGACGGTTCCAGGCGTCAGTCTTGAGCGCCAGGTACTGCTTGCCGCCCCAATCGGAAGCGACCTTCGCGGCGGAAGCGTCAGCGTTGCCCATGCCTTCCTCGGCGTAGCCGGCAACGATCTGGTTGACGAAGAGGTTCTCGCCGCCCTTGCTGGAGGAGTATCTGCCGTTGGCAGTGAGCTGGGTGTAGGTATTGATCATGTCGTTCTCGGCCTTGGTGGTGGGCAGAACGGTCGGGACGGACATGTACCAGGGGTTCTCGGTGACAGCGAGCTCGGGGTGTTTGATGGTGCCGAGAGCGATGGCGTTGGAGATGTAGCCTGCGCCTTCGCGGCCCACATCGGTGGTGCACTGGAATTCAAAGGCCTGGCTCTTGGCAAAGCTCAGGGTAGAGCCAAGGAACTGACGGGCGTAGTTGGTGTAGTTGCCGCTGGCCTTCTCCCACAGCTCTGCGCGGGTGGCGTCGGCGATCTCAGGCATTTCCTGACCGTTGAACATGAAGGTGGAGTAGCTGCCGTCGGCATTGGTCTTGATGAAGGCGTCGGGGCCATAGCTCATGAGGATCATGCCCTCGGGAGAGTAAGCGAAGTCGATGAGCTTGAGAGCAGCGTGGAGCTTGTCATCGTTGCCTTTGACACCGGCGGAGCTGATGCCCCAGCCGTCGGTCTTGACGGAACGCCAGGACTCGGTGAAGCGCATGTAGTGGCCGCCCTCGGTGCCGTCCTGCCAGCAGGCGACAGGAACCATGACTGCCATGTACTTCTCGCCTTCATCGAAGACGTTCTGGGAAGGATCGTTGTAAAGGGTCTGGGTCTGGTTGTAGTCATAGTGCATGAAGCCGGAGTCGTTCTCGAGGTACTGCTTGGTCTTGCCGTCGGCGGTGTTCATGAAGTTGACGGAGATGAGGCCTTCCTTGGCGATGGCGTTCATGCGCTCCATGGCCTTGTAGGACTCGGGATTCTGGCGGGCGTCCTTCAGGCTGCCGTCCACATCGAAGTAGAGGTAATCCTGACGGGACTCGAGGCCGCGGATGCCGAAGAGGTGGCCGGCAAAGCGGACCAGGTCAACGCGGCGGGCGTTGTTGTCTTCCTCACGGGAGAAGATACCCTGGATGGTGTCAGTGCCGTTGAGGGTCTGGGGGTTGGCGACGACGCAGCGGAGCAGCGCGACGAGCTCGTCAGCGTCCCACGCGGCGTTCTGGCCAACAAAGAGGTTGGAGCGCTCGGTGCCGTAGTAGCCGTTGTATGCCTTGTCGATGTACTCGCGGAGCATGTTGACAGCGGTCACGCCGTCGATGGAACCGGCCTCGTTCATCTTGGCGACGATGTTGCCGGCAGCGTCATAATCCTTGGTGATGGTCTCAACACCGGAAGCGTCGGGCTTGACAACGTCGATCTCGATCTTGCCGGAGGTGGGCATGTAGGGCTCGTATACGGGAGCGGCGGTCTTGTTGCTCTTGTCGGCAGCAAACTCGCCCTCGCCGTCGAGGAGCTTCTGGACCATGTCAGCACGCATAAGGGGCATACGCTCGATATCGTTGACACCGTCGAAGTAGGGGCTGAAGTAGATGGCGCCGTTGTTGGTGTTGCCGGTGATGGAGAGGCGGACGATGGGGTTGGCCTCGAGATAGGCCTTGAAGTTGGGCATCTGGTCGAGGTAATCGCCGATGTTCACGACGACACCCTGCTCGCCGTACTCAGTGAGCTTGGCAGCGGTGCCGGAGACCATGTCCACGTCACCCATGCGCTCTTTCCAGTAGTCGAACTCGGCAGAAGCGCTGTTGCCCTGGTACTTGTCCTCGATCTTGATGCCGAGGATCTTCTCGACCTCGACCCAGGTGGGCTTGAGGTCGCCGGCGTGATAGGTCACACCGTCGGCCAGGGTAACGCCCTCGCCCGCAACCTCGGCGTCGAGGCTCAGGCCGGTCTTGGTGGAGTTGTAGCCGGTGGCCATGCGCAGCACGGTGCCGTCGGCATAGCTCAGTTCAGCGGGGGCAGCGGCCTCGGCGGGAGCCTCGGCTGCGGGAGCCTCGGCTGCGGGGGCGGCGGGAGCCTGGGTGGCAGCGGGGGCCGAATACTGGTCAACATCGATCTTTTTGCCGCATCCTGCCAGCACGGTCACCATCATGGCGACGACAAGCAGGAGGGCGATCATTTTGCTGGTGTTTTTCATTGAAATCCTCCTATAAATTAATTCACTTATTCAATACCGGACTACCGGTGAGTTCACGGGGAATTACTCCTTCACGCCGCCGACGTTGGTGCCCTTGGCGAAGTACTTCTGAATGAAGGGGTAGATGATGAGGATGGGAACGATGGAGCAGACGATCAGCGCGTAGATGACGGAGTCGGAGGCGTAGGGCTGGTTCCAGCCTGCCATGGCCTCGGCGTCGGTGAACTCCTCCAGTCTCAGACGGATGAAGACCTGCAGCGGGTGCTCGTTGGAGTTGGAGATCATCTGGCGCGCCCAGAAGTAGCCGTTCCAGCGGGAGATGCCGAAGAACAGGGCGACGGTTGCGATGGTGGATTTGCACATGGGCAGGTACACCTTGGTCAGGACCTGGAACTCACTGGCGCCGTCAACGATGGCGGCCTCCTCGATCTCGCTGGGCACGCCCTCAAAGGCGTTGCGCAGGAGGATGATGTTCATGGCGGCCATGCCCATCGCGATGACGACGAGCCACTTGTCGTCCGTGATGCCGACGGCGTTGAAGACCTGCTTGGTGTCCAGGTAGTTTAAGTACTGCGGTACGATACCGGCTGCAAACCACATGGTGAACACCAGGAAGAAGTTGAAGAACTTGCGGAACAGCAGGCGCTTCTTGGACAGAGCGTAGGCTCCGAGGATGGAGTAGAACAGCGCCCAGACTGTGCCGTAGAAGGTGATGAACAGGGTGTTCGAGTAGGCGTTCCAGAACATGTTGTCACTGAACATGCGCTTGAAGGCGTCGAACTGGATGTCCTTCGGGAAGAGGACGATCTGGCCGTAGTCAACAGCGGTGCGGCCGCTGATGGCGGCGGAGATCGCGTACACGAAGGGGTAGAGGCACGCGAGGGCGAAAATGGTGAGCAGCGTGTAGCTGATGATCTTAAAAATCAGCTCGGAAGCTTCAAGTTTTCTTTTCATCGCCGTCTCCTCCTTTTAGTAGAGCGAAACATCCGACGCCTTGCGCGCGATGGTGTTGGCGCCGATGACGAGCAGCATGCCGACCACGTTGTTCATCATCTCAGCGGCGGAGGCGATGCCCTTGGCAGCGCCTGCAAGACCGTAGCGCTGGGCAAAAGTGGAAACCACGTCGGCGGTGACATAGGTGTTGGTGTTATAGAGCAGCAGCACCTTCTCATAGCCGATGTTCAGCAGGGAGCCGATACGGGTGATGAGCATGATGACGATGGTGGACAGGATGCTGGGCAGAACCACGTAGCGCATCTGGGCCCATTTGCCGGCGCCGTCGATCTGGGCGGCCTCGTAGCTGGTGGGCGAGATGGCGATGATGGCTGGCGGCGAAGAAGACGATGCTGTCATAGCCCGCGCTCTCCCAGATGCCGGAGATGATGTAGATGGGCCGGAAGAACTGGGGATTGTTCAGCATGCCGGAATTCGCCACGTCCTGCGAGATCCAGCCGAGCTTTGCAAGCGCCTGGGACACGATGCCCATGCCGCTTGTCAGAGAGCCCTGCTTGACAAGCATCACGACCAGAGAGGTCATAACGACCGTGGACATGAACTTGGGCAGGTAGGTCAGGACCTGATAGACGCTTCGGGCAATGTTGGACTTGATCTCATTGAAGAACAGGGCCAGGATGATGGGCATCGGGAAGCCGAAGCACAGGCCGTAGAAGCTGAGGATAAAGGTGTTGCGCATGGCGCGCCAGAACTCGGCGGACAGATCGTCGCCGCCGACGAGCAGACGCTTGAAGTACGAGAAGCCGGAGAACAGCTGCTGGGATACGGGAAGGACCTCATCCGAGACCTTGAAGCAGCCAAGCAGTTCGTACATGGGTAAGTAGCGCCAGAACAGAAATACCAGGAGCATGGGGATCAGCATGAGGTACAGCCGCCAATCCTTGAGGATCGAACGCCCGACGTGTAGCCAGTAGTGTTTTTCCACGTCGTCGCGGACGGCTTGCTCCGGGCTTTCACGGTATAAGCCCGAGGCTTCGTCGTAGATGAGAAAATCTGCTGCTTTTGATTTCATCAAAATCCTCCTTTTTCCTCTTCCGTGTTGTGGATTCGCAGAAGATAATGCCTTTGATTTTCAAAGATTCCATCCAGCCGCCGGGCGACCCAGAGGATCAGTCCGGTGAACAGGAGGGAAAGTGCATCCGTTGTAAAAAAGCCGAGACAGGTCTGAAACTCCGTCCCCAGGACGAAGGCGACGAGCGCGCGGCCGAGCTGCATCAGCAGCAGCGTGCACACGCCGAACAGCACGCTCAGAATCCCGTCAAGGCGAATACGCTCCCCGCCCAGGTACTTGAGGGGCAGGAGCATCAAAAGGGAGAAGAGATTGCCCGCGCAGTAGATCAAAAGCTGCTTTGCGCTGCCGCGGGAGGCGAGACAGAAAACCGCGCCGCCCAGCACAGCGTGGATAGCCGCCCAGGGGCCCCAGCGCATGAGAACGATGGCCGTGACCGCCCCGACGACGGACACGGTATAGAGCTGGTCGGGAAACCACCAGGTCGCGGCCTTCACGATCATGGTCTCCGTAATGCACAGAAGCGCTGCAAACATGGCAAGATCAATGGCGCGATATTGTTGAAAGCTGAACTGACGCTTCATGTCATCTGTATCCTGTAGTTTGTTTTTTCCGTATTAGATAGAGCCGATTCGATAATTCTAAGCCATTTTAACAGTTTTTCTCCGCCTTCGACATGTCTAAACGGGAGTTGTTGTATGGTTAAAACGGGTGCTTTTTTCAAAATCCGTTGCTGTCTCAATTTTGCATGCTATAATCGGCACAACCCGATTTTTGAAAGTCGGCGAATATAATTATAATAGTAGGAGCAATCCCTATGAGAGAATATCTTGTCCGTCCCGGGGACGACGTGCAGGCGGTGCTTGACCGTGCGGAGCCCGGATCGCATATTTGTTTTGAGGCAGGCGTGTACCGGCAGAAGCTCATGCTCAGAACGCCCGGCCTCCGGCTTGAGGGCGAGGGCGCGGAAAATACCGTGCTGCTCTGGGGCGATTTTGCCAAAAAGCTTGACAGTCAGGGGCGCGAGTACAACACCTTCCGCACCTGGACGCTGGCGGTGTGTGCCGACGATGTTGAGATACGAAAGCTCTCCGTCTTTAACGACGCGCTGGACCCCGTCATCAAGGGCCAGGAGGTGGCGCTGAGCGTTTACGGGGATCGTTTTACGATGGCCGACTGCACGCTCCGATCCACGCAGGACACGCTGTTTCTCGGGCCGCTGCCGCCCGATCTCATCGAGCGCTATGACGGCTTTCTGCCGGACGAGCTGCGCGTTGACCGCCTGCTCGCCCAGAGCTTCCGGCGCTGCCGGATCGAGGGCTCGGTCGATTTTATCTTTGGCTGCGGCGCCGCCCTCTTTGAAAACTGCGACATCGTCTCCGTCGCGGATGGACGCGATCACGGGTATGTAGCGGCTCCCGCTCATTCCCTCACCCAGACGGAGGGCTTCACCTTCCGCCGCTGTGACTTCACGCGGGAAGCAGGTGTGGCGGACGGGACGATCTTTCTTGCCAGGCCCTGGCGGGACTACGGCCTGTGCCGCTTTGAGGACTGCCGCTATGACCGCCATATCCGCGCCGAGGGCTTCGATCCCTGGCGTGACAGCGGGCGCGACAAAACCGCAAGGTTCTTTGAAACCCCGGAGGTCCCGGGCCGCGTCGGCTGGTGCAACCGTCAGACGGAGGCGTAGGCGTTCTCGAGAAACTCCCTCGCCTGCACGGCGTTGCCGTTGTTCGTATTTTCCAGGCTCGCCTGGATAAAGGGCTTTCTGGCCTTTAAGAAACGCATGATCTCCGTATAGTCCATCTCGCCCGTCCCGGCGGCGACACTGACAAGCTTACCGTCGGAGCGCACATAGTCCTTGAGATGCACCATGGCGATATCATCGCACAGGATATCCATTGCATTGCCCAGCACCTGCTCCCGTCGATCCAAATTCTCTATGGCCAGCAGGTTCACGGGGTCAAAGATGATGCGCAGATTGGGGCTCTTCATCCCGCGCAGCACGATCAGCGCCCGGTCCGCATTATAGACGATGTGGTTCCAGACCGGCTCGATGGCGATGACGGCACCGAATTTTTCGGCACATTCAACCACCGGCTCCAGATTCCACATGAAGGTGCGCAGAGCCTCGGCGCTGTGGGTATTGACGTCAAGCTTATAGGCAGCGTTGGGTGCGCCGGTCTCCGTGCCGACCATGCCGATCCCGGCCTGGGAGGCGACGCGCAGGCTCCCGAAATAGCGGGTCTGAAACTCCTTCACCTTCTGCGGGTCCGGGTGGGCCAGGTTCAGATAGCAGCCCAGCACCGCCACATCCAGCTGTTCACGCTGAAACACACGGCGCACATGGGCTGCCAGCCCTTCGGTCAGAGCAGCGTTATCGAAGGTGAAGCCGGGAATGCATTTGGAAAGCGCCAGATGCACGCAGGAGAAGCCCTCCTCCCGTGCCTTCTGGGCGCGCTTTTCAAGCGTCTGCTCCGATTCCGGCAGCGACGCGTTCACATCGTGGAGACGAATACCAAGCTGCATATATCAGTCTCTCCCCTTGCATATTCTGGGAAATCTTTCGTCATTTTGTTATAATTTTATGTCAACTACAGTCCGTTCTTTTTTGTATATTTTACAATTTTTAAGCTGCAACTACTACAGATAATTCACGACAGTTTTACGTTTTTTACAGTTTTTCCAACAGCGCGGTCTATTCTCCGGCGGAATACTTTTCCCTTTTTTGTGTAAGGAACAGACCGGACAAAGCAGGAATACGGAGGCAGAAGATGAAAAACGAAATTCGCACAAGCACCGGTGAGATCACCCGTGTCCACGTGGACCGGCGCACCAGGGACGCGGGCTATCTGATGGGCTCGCATCACTGTCACCCCTATTATGAGCTGTCTTACATCGAACACGGCTCCTGCCGCTTCTTTATTGAGGACACGATGTATGATCTGCATGACGGAGATTTTCTGCTGATCCCGCCGCACATGTTCCACTACACGCGCTATCTCGTCGGCTCCTGTCTGCGCTGCGGGATCTATTTCCGCTACGAGGATCTGGGGGCGGAACTGCTGTCTTTCCTGCAGGGGGAAAAGGACTTCTTCTCCCAGCTGCGCGTCTTTCAGGCGCCCTCCGCCTGCCGTCGGGAGCTTGCCGGACTCATTGCCCGCATGGCTGCCGAAGAGGAGAGCTTTGACGAGCGTTCGCCCCTGATGCTCAGGCTCCGGCTGCGGGAACTGCTGCTGCAGTGCAGCCGGGTGTGCGTATATCTTGCGGAGAGTCCCGCCAGCATCCATACCACCGACCGGCAGGTCCTCCAGGCCGCCCGCTTCATCAACGAGCATTTCCGTCAGCCCATCAGCTCCGGCGACATCGCCGCCGCCGCGGGCTTCAGCCCCAACTACCTCAGCCGCAAATTCCGCGAGGCGGCCGGGATCGGGGTGCACGACTACCTGGTCTTCATCCGTCTGAGAAATGCCGCCTTTGAGCTTTTGTCCACCGATGACAGCGTCACGGATATCGCTCTCAGAAACGGTTTTTCCGACAGCAACTATTTCAAGGACGTTTTTAAGAAGAAATACAACATGACACCGCGGGAATACCGGAAGGCCCGCTGAACGGAGTGAGGACATGGCAGTCAAAGCCGAACTGAGCAGCCGCGACAGACGCTTTCTCGACATGAGTCTGAACGCGCCCATGTGGAAGGTCGTGCTCTATGTGGGTACGCCGCTGGCCCTCTATCAGGGTCTTGCGGCTCTCTTTACGATTTTGGACACGCTGATGGCCTCCCACATCAGCAAGGAATCCGTTTCGGCTGTAGCTTATCTGTCGCAGCTCAGGCTGATGCTGTCGTCGGTGGGCGGCGGTCTTGCTGTCGGCGCCGGGATCCAAATCAGCCGTGCCTATGGCGAGGGAGACTTTCTGCTGGTGAGAAAGCGCGTCAGCACGCTCTACGCCACGAGCCTCAGCGTCGGCCTTCTGATGCTGGCGGTGATCCTCCCCTTCACCGGCGGCTTCCTGCGCCTGGCCGGGACGCCGGCCGAGCTGATCACCGTGGGGCGGCAGTACTTTATCGTGCAGCTTTTCGTCATGGTGGTGAACTTCCTCAATGAGGTCTACATCGCCGTGGAGCGCGCCCGCGGCAACGCCCGGCGGATCTTCCTGCTGAACATCGCCGTCATTGTCGTCAAGCTCTCCCTGACTGCGTTATTCGTCTATGTGCTGGAAAGCGGGCTTGTCATGATCGCGGTGGCCTCACTCCTCTCAGAGCTCACCATGTTCGCCTTTGCCGTGCGCTTCAGTCTCATCGGGGACAGCGCCTTCAGCTTTTCTCCAAAGGCGGTCAGCTTCCGTGAGCGCCGCGTGCTGGAGCCGATGGTCCGGCAGTCTGTGCCGGTGGTCGCGGAGAAGGCGCTGTTTGCCTTCGGCAAGACCATCGTCAATTCCATGTGTACAGTCTACGGGGCGCTGATGGTGGGCGCGATGGGCGTGTCAAACAACCTCGGCGCCATCACCACCAATCCGCAGAACGGCTACCAGCAGGGCAGCTCCGCCATCATCAGCCAGAACTACGGTGCGGGCAAATACCGGCGCATGCTGGATGCCTTCTACGCAACAGCCGTGATCAACATGCTGCTCGGCGCCCTGATCTCGGGACTGGAGCTGTGGCAGCTGCGCTTCCTTTCCGGCCTGTTTGACAGCGGGAGCGAAGATTTTCGCAGCATGATCGCCCTGGTCTACCGCTATGAGGCGCTGGGTGCGGTGCCGCTTGGCTTCAATGCGGCCGTGATGGCCCTGCTGTACGGACTCGGGCAGACGAAGCTCACGCTGGTTTTGAACTTTGCCCGCGTATTCGTGTTCCGCATCCCGGTCTTCTGGTTTTTGCAGCACTGCACCGATATCGGCCAGGCCAGTGTCGGCATCGTCATGATGGTCAGCAATATTTCCGTCACGCTTGCCGCCGGTGTGACCGCGCTTGTCGTCATTCGCCGCTTCAAGCGGGAGCACGCGATTTCCTGAATATTTTCTTTTTCAGCTTGTTGCAATCCTTCCTTATGTTTGTTACAATAATACCGAACGAGAAGGAAGGGAGGCGCCGCTCGTGTATTCAGCAGATTATCTGTCGCGTTATCCGTTTTTCCGGGACGTTCTGCAAACCATGCCGCTCAATGTCATGCACGATGCGCTGACCGGGCTGGTTGCGCGCTCCTACATCCTCCGCTTTATTCAGTCCCTCATCCAGGACAAGACCTCTTTCGCCCTCATCATCATTGATCTTGACAACTTCAAGAGCATCAACGACAACTACGGCCACCGCACCGGGGACGCGATGCTCGAGAGCGTGGCCGCGGACCTCACCCGTTTTGTGGGAGAGGACGGCGTGGCCGGGCGCTTCGGCGGAGATGAGTTTCTGATCGTCTACTTCGGCAGCACCGATTATGACGGGATGCACGACTTCCTTGACGCGATGTACGCCGAGGGTGGCGTCTTCCGCAAGAATCTCCGCGTGGCGGGCAAGGTCATTTTCTCCACCGCCACGGTCGGCTGCGCGATCTATCCCAAGGACGCCGACAGCTTTGACGGGCTCTTTGCCCTTTCGGACAAAACGCTCTACCGCGGCAAATCCAAGGGGCGCAATTGCTTTATCATCTATGTGCCCGAAAAGCACGCGCACCTTGAGATCCCGAAGCTTGCCCAGCGCAGTCTCTATGACACCTTCGCCCGCATGGCCGAGGGCTTTGACAAGGGCGGAGATGTGTCCGAGAAGCTGCGCCTCGCCTTCCTTTCCGTGCAGGACAACATGCGCATGCAGCGGCTGTTTCTCATTGACAGCGACATGCAGCTCATTGACCCGGACAGCGGCGTGCTCGGGCACGTTGAGTCGCCGGAGTCACTGATGCGAAACGGTCTATACGCCTGCCATACCTTTGAAGAGCTGGAGCAGTGCTGTCCCGCACTCACGAAGGCACTGAGCAGCATGTATTTTGAATCCATGATGCTGACCCAGGTATCGCGTCCCGGACGGGCGTTCGGGTATCTGGCCTTCTGTCCCGAGGTGCGCACCATGCACATCTGGCAGGAGAGCGAGTGCGCCGCGGCCTTCTTTCTGGCCCGCATGCTGGCCGTATATCTGGAGCAGCACGAAACGTGACCGCAATACAACACACGTGCAACGAAAGCCGCGTCCCGATTTGGGACGCGGCTTTTGCCAAACAAATCTACATTTTCCGTTCAGGGGAATGTATTTTACTTCTTGTTTTCGTTGAAGGTCTTCTTGGCCTCTTCCCAACCGGCCAGGAGGGATTTGTAGCCTGCCTGGGCAAAGTCAGCCAGCTCTGCGCTTGCGGCGTCAGCGATGGCAGCCAGCTTCTCAGTGGCATCCTTCAGTGCAGCTTTTGCTGCATCGACCATGGCCTCAGCCTCATCCTCAGCAGCCTTGATCTCCCTGGCGGCAGCTTCCTCGGCTTCCTTCTCCTCCTTGATCGCAGCCTGGGCGGCGGCGAGACGGGCGATGGGGACGCGGAAGGGGCTGCAGGAGACGTAGTCCAGACCGACCTTGTGGAAGAACTCGACGGAGCTGGGATCGCCGCCGTGCTCGCCGCAGACGCCGAGGTGGATGTCGGGACGGACGGAGCGGCCCAGGGTCGCGGCCATCTTCACCAGCTTGCCGACGCCCTTCTGGTCGACGCGGGCGAAGGGATCGCTCTCGTAAATCTTGGCATCGTAATAGGAGGAGAGGAACTTGCCGGCGTCGTCACGGCTGAAGCCGAAGGTCATCTGGGTCAGGTCGTTGGTGCCGAAGGAGAAGAACTGGGCTTCCTCGGCTATCTCGTCCGCGGTCAGAGCGGCGCGCGGGATCTCGATCATGGTGCCGACCAGGTACTTCATGTCGGAGCCGGCTTCCTTGATGATGGCGTCGGCGGTCTTGACGACAACGTCCTTGACGTACTTGAACTCCTTGACTTCGCCAATCAGCGGGATCATGATCTCGGGACGCATGGTCCACTCGGGGTGACGAGCCTGGACAGCCAGGGCAGCCTTGATGACGGCAGCGGTCTGCATCTCGGCGATCTCGGGATAGGTGACGGCCAGACGGCAGCCGCGGTGACCCATCATGGGGTTGAACTCGTGGAGGGAGCTGATGATATTCTTGATATCCTCGACGCTCTTGCCCTGGGTCTCGGCCAGAGCCTTGATGTCCTCTTCCTCGGTGGGAACGAACTCGTGGAGCGGGGGATCCAGGTAGCGGATAGTGACAGGATAGCCCTGCATGGCCTCGTAAATGCCCTCGAAGTCGCCCTGCTGCATGGGCTCGAGCTTGGCAAGCGCGGCAATGCGCTCTTCCTTGGTGTCGGAGCAAATCATCTCGCGCAGCGCAGCGATGCGGTCGCCCTCGAAGAACATGTGCTCGGTACGGGTCAGGCCGATGCCCTGAGCGCCGAGCTCGACAGCCTTGGCGGCGTCACGCGGGGTGTCGGCATTGGTGCGGACCTGGAGGCGGCGGTACTTGTCGGCCCAGGCCATGATGCGGCCGAACTCGCCGGCGATGGAGGCGTCGACCGTGGGGATGAGGCCGTCATAGATGTTGCCGGTGGAGCCGTCGATGGAGAGGAAGTCGCCCTCGTGGAAGGTCTTTCCTGCCAGCTCGAATTTCTTGTTCTCTTCGTCCATCTTGATCTCGCCGCAGCCGGAGACGCAGCACTTGCCCATACCGCGGGCAACGACGGCCGCGTGGCTGGTCATGCCGCCGCGTACGGTCAGGATGCCCTGTGCGGCAGCCATGCCCTCGATATCCTCGGGGCTGGTCTCGAGACGGACCAGGACGACCTTTTCCTTGCGGGCGGCCCAAGCCTTGGCGTCCTCAGCGGAGAAGACGATCTTGCCTGCGCCGGCGCCGGGGGAAGCGCCCAGGCCCTTGCCGATGGGAGTTGCGGTCTTGAGGGCGGCAGCGTCGAACTGGGGGTGGAGCAGGGTGTCGAGGTTGCGCGGCTCGATCATCAGAACGGCCTGCTTCTCGTCGATCATACCCTCGTCGACCAGATCGCAGGCGATCTTGAGGGCGGCCTGCGCGGTGCGCTTGCCGTTGCGGCACTGGAGCATGTAGAGCTTGCCGTTCTCGACGGTGAACTCCATGTCCTGCATGTCGCGGTAGTGATCCTCAAGCAGGGCGCAGACCTTGACGAACTGCTCGTAAGCCTCGGGGAACTTCTCCTCCATCTGGGAGATGGGCATCGGGGTACGGACGCCGGCCACGACGTCCTCGCCCTGGGCGTTGGTCAGAAACTCGCCCATGAGCTTCTTCTCGCCGGTGGCGGGGTCGCGGGTGAAGGCGACACCGGTGCCGGAGTTTTCATTGAGGTTGCCGAAGACCATCGGCATGACGTTGACGGCAGTGCCCCAGGAGTAGGGGATGTCGTTCTGCTGACGGTAGTAGTTGGCGCGGGGGTTGTCCCAGGAGCGGAAGACGGCGCGGATGGCCTCTTTGAGCTGGACAACGGGATCGGAGGGGAAGTCCTCGCCGATCTGCTTTTTGTACTCGGCCTTGAACTGCTCGGCCAGCTCCTTGAGGTCGGCAGCGGTGAGCTCAACGTCGAAGGTGACGCCCTTGCGCTCCTTCATCTGGTCGATGAGCTGCTCAAAGTACTTCTTGCCGACTTCCATGACGACGTCGGAGAACATCTGGATAAAGCGGCGGTAGGAGTCGTAGACAAAGCGCTCGAACTTGGGATCGGGGTTGCCGGCGATCATGGCGGCGACAACATCGTCGTTCAGGCCGAGGTTCAGAATGGTATCCATCATACCGGGCATGGAGGCGCGGGCGCCGGAACGCACGGAGACCAGAAGGGGGTTCTTGAGGTCGCCGAACTTTTTGCCGTTGATCTGCTCCATGATCTCGACGTTCTTCATGATCTCTGCCATGATAGAGTCGTTGATCTGGCGGCCGTCCTCGTAATACTGGGTGCATGCTTCGGTGGTGATGGTGAAGCCCTGGGGGACGGGCAGGCCGATGTTGCTCATCTCAGCGAGGTTTGCGCCCTTGCCGCCGAGCAGCTCACGCATGTTTGCATTGCCTTCGGAGAAGAGATACACGTACTTTTTGCTCATGCTGTCTTTCCTTTCCTTTGTACAAAAAAATAATATAAAAAATAAAGTGGTGTTCTGTTTTTATAGCTTACCACATTCCATGTGGTTTTCGCAATACCTTTTCGCCGGAAATCTGCATTTTTGTTGTTAAAAAATTTGCTTTTATATCCTATTCGCCCGCTGCGTTCAGGCTTTCGGCAATGTGAAGGAAGTCGGCGGTGCTCAGCACCTCGCCCCGGATGCGCGTGTCGAAGCCGAGGGCTGTGAGCGCTCCCTCGATCTGTTCCTTTGTCACTCCCGCCACCTGAGAGGAGACCGCGTTGACCAAGGTCTTGCGGCGCTGGTTGAAGGCCGCGCGCACGAGCCTGAACATCATGTCCGCCGCCTCCGGGTCCCGCACCTCCACCGGCGGAGACTTGCGCCGCGTCAGGCGGATGACCGAGCTCGTGACCTTGGGCTGGGGCACGAAGCAGGACGGCGGCACATCAAACAGCAACTCCGTCTCCATATACCACTGGACGAAGATACCGAAGCCGCCGTAATCGTCGGTGCCGGGTCCGGCGCAGATGCGGCGCGCCACCTCGCGCTGGATCATGACCGTGATAGTCTCAAAGCAATCGGCTTCAATGAGCGCCGTAAGCACGGGCGAGGTGATATTATACGGCAGATTTGCGCATACCGCGTGGCGCAGGCCGGGCTGGTGTTCCTCCATCAGTTCCGGAAGGTCCTGCTTTAGGACGTTTCCGTATACAATTTCCACGTTTTCGCAGTCTTGGAGCGTCTCGGCAAGTATCGGCTTGAGTGCCTTGTCCAGCTCCACGCACAGGACCTTGCCCGCGCGTTTGGAAAGCTCCCGGGTCAGGCAGCCGACACCGGGGCCGATCTCCAGTACGCCCGTTTCCTCATCCAGCATGGCCGAGGCGGCGATATCCTCCGGCACCCAGGCGGCGGTCAGGAAGTTCTGTCCCATGGATTTGGAAAAGCGGAACCTGTGCCGGGCAAGCAGGGCGCGGATTTCATTGTAGTCAGTCAGATTCATTTCTTATCCTTCAAGATTTTTTCAAACGCCTGGCGGTGAGGATCGTGTCCCGGCTCGGACTCCACCAGGATGTTGCCGCGGTAGCGGTAGCCGCTTTCCCGCAGGAGGCTCTGCATGGGCTTGTTCTTCTTGTGGGTGTCCACGCGGATGCACTTAAGGCCGTAGACACGGGTCTGCTCCTCGGCACAGCGGATCAGAGCCTGGGAGATGCCGCTGCCGCGGTACTCCTTTGCCGCCGCTGCCCGGTGCAGGACGCAATACGGGATGTCCGCCGACCACTTGCCGTCAGTGATTTCGTCATAGCTCGGTTCGGGCAGAGGGCTCAGCACAAAGAAGGCGGGGATGTCCGCGCCGTGGGTCAGGACGAAACACTGACCCAGGCGAATGTCCTCCTCGAAGCGGGCAGCGTCCGGGTAGGGGCCCTGCCACTGGTCGACATGGTAGCGGCGAAGGCTCTCGCGAGCATCCTGCACGATCTCCAGAATGCGGGGGATGTCCCCGGTCTCGGCGGGGCGGTAAGTCACCGGCTCGGTGAGCCGCTTCCTCCCCTGCTCCTTTTCCAGCTCCCGCAGGAGTTTTCTGTCCTCGTCGGTCTGCGGCTCAAAGGCGGCGAACATGTCGGGCCGCTTGTCGCGTGTGCGCTCCAGCTGCTTTTTGCGCCGCCAGTGCTCGATGCGGGCGTGGTCGCCGTTCAGCAAAATTTCCGGCACGGCGCGGCCCTCCCAGGTCTCCGGGCGGGTGTACTGGGGGTACTCGAGAAGCCCGTCCCAGTGGCTCTCGCCGATGTAGCACTGCTCATCGGCAAGCACGCCGGGCACAAGGCGGCACACCGAGTCCGCCACCGCCATAGCCGCGATCTCCCCGCCGGTGAGCACAAAGTCGCCGAGGGAGATTTCCTCGTCCACGCACTGCTCAATAAAGCGCTCGTCCACGCCCTCATAGTGGCCGCAGATCAGCACCAGGTGGTCGTAGTCCCGATTGAGGCGTTTGGCCGTCTCCTGGGTGTAGGGCTTGCCCTGGGGGGACATGTAGATAACGCGCGAGCGCAGGCCCCCGGCGCTCTCCATCACATGGTCAAGGCACGACTTGAGCGGCTGGGCCATCATCACGCAGCCGAAGCCGCCGCCGTAGGGGTAGTCGTCCACCTGCTTCTGTTTGTTTTTGGTGAAGTCCCGGATCTGGACGCAGTTGATGTCCACGATCCCCTTCTTGGCCGCTCTGCCGATGATGCTCTCATGCAGCACTGCGCTGACGGTGTCGGGGAAAAGGGTCAGAATGTCGATTCTCATGTCACATGCCCTCGATCAGGTGAACGGTGATAAGCCCCGCGTCGGCATCGGTCTTTTTGATAAACTCCGGCACGGCGGGGATCAGGTGCTCGCCCTCCCCTTTCACCACGTAGATGTTGGAGGCGGGCGTTTCCATGACCTCGGTCAAGGTACCGATCTCCGCGCCGGCCTCATTGACGACCTTCGCGCCGATGATGTCCTGGAGGAAGAAGGCGCCGCGAGGCAAGGCCGCGTCCTCACGGCGGACGGAGACGTTTTTGCCCTTGAGGCGCATGGCGGCGTTCACGTCGTCGATGCCCTCCAGCCGCGCGATCACGAAGCCCTTGTGCGTCTTTGCCCCCAGTACCTTCAGCTCCTCGCCGGAATCGAGTACAAGGCGCTTGAAGCTTTTGAAAAACTGCGGCGAGTCCAGCCACACCTCGATCTTGACCTCGCCCTGTACCCCGTGGGTATTGACGATGCGCCCGGCCTCGATCAGCGCTTTTTTCTCCATGGTCTTCCTCCCGTGACATTTTCTGTATGTAACAATTTATTATACCACAGCAGAGACGATTTGCAAACAGTTTGGTTATGAAAAAGCCTTCCCCCGGAGGGGAAGGTGAAGTAAAGGCGTTTAAAAACAAAACAGAGCGCCTGACCGCTCTGTTAGTTTAAGGAGTTATTCAAATGTTCTTTGCTGCTTGCGAGTATAGAATAACAAAAAGATATTTCAGAGATAATACCGAAATTGTTTCGTCTTTGTAAAATCAAAAAAATATTTCCCCCGGCATGTGCCGGGGGAAACGGAAGATCAGTCCATAATCTCAACTGATACTTTTTTGCCCTTTCTCTGGGCGACGGCCCGCATGAGGATGCGGATCTGCTTGACAATCCTCCCCTGCCGGCCGATGACCTTGCCCATGTCGCCGTCGGCGACGCGAACCTCATAGACGATCTCGCCGTCGGCTTTGCGCTCGGTCACAGAAACCTGATCGGGATTGTCGACCAGGTTCTGCACGATATAGGTCAAAAGCTCTTTCATGCGGTCATGAACTCCTTAAATTAGGCCTCGACTTTCTTGAGCAGGCCGCGTACGGTATCGGTGGGCTGAGCGCCGTTGGCGATCCAGTACTTTGCGCGCTCCATATCGACCTTGATCTTCTCGCTGTCAGCCATAGGATCGTACATGCCGATCTCCTCGATGAAACGGCCGTCACGCGGGCTGCGGGAATCCGCAACGACGATGCGATAGTAAGGTGCCTTCTTGGCGCCCATTCTGCGAAGTCTGATTTTAACCATGTATATTCACCTCCATAGTTTTTTCAAATATCTATTACAAAGCGCTGTGCGCTGAGTAATCACGTCAGAAGAAGCTCGTTGCGTTCCGTTTTTGCGGTTTGCGTAAGTGCCGCGAAAACTCCACATCCGCTCCCTCCTTCTTCCTTCCCGATTCAAACCCGCTGCGCTGGGCTTTGAATCGGTTTTAGAATCCGGGGAAGCCGCCGAAGAGACCGCCGCCTCCGCCGCCCATGCGGCCCATCTTCTTTTGCAGCTTCTTCATATTCTTGCCGGTCAGCTGCTTTGTCATCTGCTGCATAGCCTCAAACTGCTTGAGCAGGCGGTTGACATCCACCACCGTGGTGCCGGAGCCAGCGGCCACGCGCTTTTTGCGGCTGGAGTTGAGGATCGCGGGATTTTCCCGTTCGGCTTTCGTCATGGACAGGATGATGGCCTCCTGGCGCGCCATGGCCTTGTCGTCGAGCTTGACGCCCTTGAGAGCCTTGGAATCCACACCCGGCAGCATGCTCAGCACGCTCTCCAAGTCGCCCATGTTTTTCAGCTGGTTCATCTGGTCCAGGTAGTCGCTGAGCGTGAAGCGGTTTGCCCGCAGTCTCTCGGCGGCTTCCAAGGCCTTCTTCTCGTCAAAGCTCTGCTGTGCCTTCTCAATCAGCGTCAGCATGTCGCCCATGCCGAGGATACGCGAAGCCATGCGGTCGGGGTAGAAGGGTTCGATCATGTCGAGCTTCTCACCCACACCGATGAACTTGATCGGCTTGCCGGTGGCGGCCGTGATGGACAGGGCCGCGCCGCCCCTCGCGTCGCCGTCAAGCTTTGTGAGCATGACGCCGGTCACGTCCAGCGCCTCGTCGAAGGCACTCGCCGCGCTCACCGCGTCCTGGCCGGTCATGGCGTCTACCACAAGCAGGATCTCAGCGGGCTCGACCGCGGCCTTGATGTTCTTGAGCTCGTCCATGAGCGCCTCGTCGATGTGCAGGCGTCCGGCGGTGTCGAGGAAGACCAGGTCGTTGCCGTGCTTTTTGGCGTGCTCGATGGCGGCCTTGGCGATGTCGACGGGATTCGTGGTGCCCATCTGGAAGACGGGGATATCGAGCTGCGCGCCCACGGTCTCCAGCTGCTTGATGGCGGCGGGACGGTAGATATCACAGGCGGCGAGCAGCGGGCGCTTGCCCTGCTTTCGCATGTAGGCGGCGAGCTTTGCGCCGTTGGTGGTCTTGCCCGCGCCCTGCAGGCCGACAAGCATCACGACGCTCGGGGACTTGGAGCTGATGTTGAGCTTGCGGTTTTCGCTGCCCATGAGAGTGCACAGCTCGTCGTTGACGATCTTGATGACCATCTGGGCGGGGTTCAGGGCCTCCAGCACGTCCGAACCGACGGCCTTGGCGGTAACGGACTTGGTAAAGTCGCGCACGACCTTATAGCTCACGTCCGCCTCAAGCAGGGCCATGCGCACCTCGCGCATTGCCTCCTTGACATCGTTCTCGGTCAGCCTGCCCTTGCCGCGCAGCTTCTTGAACGCCTCATTCAGTTTATCGGATAAGCTTTCAAACGCCATGGTTCATTCCTCAAGCTGGTCAATCTCGCGCATGATCTGAAGCGCGAGTCCCTTTGCGCTGCCCTCGGTCATCTCTCCGATCTGCTCCGCCTGTTTATGGATGGCTTCAAGAGTGCGTCTTGTACCCTCGAAACGGCGGATCAGTCCGGTCTTTTCTTCGATCTCCTTCATGGAGGCCTCCGCCCGGCGGATGTTGTCCCACACGCCCTGGCGCGAGATGCCGAGCTGGTCGGCGATCTCCGACAGGGACAGGTCCTCGTTGTAATGCAGATCGAAGCACTCTCTCTGCTTGTCCGTCAAGAGCTCCCCGTAGAAATCCAGCAGCATGCTCTGGGTCCATCTGCTCTGCTCCACGGTGCGCGCCTCCCTGTCAAGTATCGAAGCTTAACAGAGTATACGCTTGTTCTTCCGGTCTGTCAAGTGTTTTTTCTTGTCAGCATATGAGAATTTGAGGGCGGCCCGACGGGCCGCCCTCTGGAGATGCTGTATGGCTTTTGTCAATCTGCAAACAGCGCCGTGGAGTAGTAGCGGTCGCCGCTGTCGGGGAGCAGGGCAACGATGGTCTTGCCGTGGTTTGCCGTCAGCTTTGCAAGCTCGATGCCCGCATGAAGCGCTGCGCCCGAGGAGATGCCGACGGAGATGCCCTCCTTCTTTGCCAGGAGCTTTGCCGCGGCGAACGCGTCCTCGTTCTTTACCGGGAACACCTGATCGTAGACCTTCGTATTGAGCACGTCCGGCACGAAGCCCGCGCCGATGCCCTGGATCTTGTGGCCGCCCGCTCTGCCTTCGGAGAGGACCGGCGAGTCGGCGGGCTCCACCGCCACAACTTTGACGGAGGGCTTCTGCTCCTTGAGGTATTCGCCCGTGCCGGTGACGGTGCCGCCGGTGCCGACGCCCGCGATGAAGATATCGACCTCGCCGTCGGTGTCGCGCCAGATCTCCGGGCCGGTGGTGGCCTTATGGATAGCGGGGTTTGCGGGGTTTACAAACTGGCCGGGGATGAAGCTGTCAGGCAGCTCCTTGGCGAGTTCCTCAGCCTTGGCGATGGCGCCCTTCATGCCCTTGCTGCCCTCGGTCAGCACCAGCTCCGCACCGTAGGCTTTCAGGATGTTGCGGCGCTCGACGCTCATGGTCTCGGGCATGGTGAGGATGATACGGTAGCCCTTGGCGGCGGCGATGGCCGCAAGGCCGATGCCGGTGTTGCCGGAGGTAGGCTCGATGATAACGGAGCCTTCTTTCAGCAGTCCCTTTGCCTCCGCGTCCTCGATCATCGCCTTGGCGATGCGGTCCTTGACGCTGCCTGCGGGGTTTAAGTATTCGAGCTTCACCAGGAGCCTTGCCTCCAGGCCCAGCTCTTTTTCCAGATTGGTGACCTCCACCAGCGGTGTGTTGCCGATGAGTCCCAGTGTGCCTTTATAAATTTTTGCCATGATGATTCCTCCTAAAGAGATTTTATAAAATGCTTCTGCAACTTGCTCCAGGGCATATTTCCCTCCCCGAAGGGAATTGAAATCGTTTTTGAGGGAGCTTTGCTTTCTCAAAAACACCTTAGGTGAGCAAAACGAACCCTCGCGCCGACCAAACATGGCGTGTCACGCACCGCCATGTGCGATAAGCGCGAGTTCTCAATTGCGAACATCGTTCGCAATTGATTTTTTCTCCGGATGCTTGTTGTAGTAGTCGTCCAGCGCGGACTGGATGGCCTCCTCGGCAAGCACACTACAGTGCATCTTATAGTCCGGCAAACCGTCCAGCGCCTCGGCCACGGCCTTGTTGGTAAGCTGCATGGCCTCCGAGACTGGCTTGCCCTTGATGAGCTCGGTGGCCATGGAACTGGAGGCGATGGCGCTGCCGCAGCCGAAGGTCTCAAACTTCACATCCGTGACCACATCGTCGTCGATCTTGAGGTACATCTTCATGATATCGCCGCACTTGGCGTTGCCGACCTCGCCCACACCGTCGGCGTTTTCAATGACGCCCACGTTGCGGGGATTGCGGAAATGATCCATTACCTTTTCACTGTATAATGCCATTTTCTTTTCCTCCTTAGAGAATGAAGGGCGTTTTCCCGCTCTTGAGGTCACGCCACACCGGCGAGAAGCCGCGCAGGTATTCCACGACTTCCTTCACATTCCGGATAATGTATTCGATCTCCTCCGCCGTCGCGTCCTCCCCGATGCTGAGTCTCAGGGAGCCGTGTGCCACATCATGCACCCGTCCGATGGCCAGCAGCACATGGCTCGGATCCAGGGAGCCCGAGGTGCAGGCGCTGCCGGAGGAGGCGGAGATGCCTCGATCATCCAGCAGCAGGAGCAGGGATTCTCCCTCGATGCCCTCAAAGCAGAAGTTCACGTTGCCTGGCAGACGCTTTTTTGCGTCGCCGTTGAGCGCGGAGTGCTCGATTTTGCTCAGTCCCTCGATGAGCCTGTCACGCTGGGCTTGCATGTGCGCTGTATTTTCCGCCATGTGGTCAGCCGATTCCTTGAGTGCCGCCGCCATACCGACGATGCCGGCCACATTCTCGGTGCCCGCGCGCTTGCCGCGCTCCTGGGCGCCGCCCTCGATGAGATTTGTGAGGCGGATGCCCTTGCGGGCGTAGAGGAAACCGGTGCCCTTGGGGCCGTGGAACTTGTGGGCCGAGGCGGAGAGCATGTCGATGTTGTCGGCCTTCACATCAATCGGCAGGTGGCCTGTGGCCTGCACCGCGTCGGTGTGGAAGAGGACGCCGTGCTTACGGCAGACCGCGCCGATCTCCCGGATGGGCTGGATGGTGCCGATCTCATTGTTTGCGAACATGATCGTGACAAGACACGTATCCTCCCGGATCGCGGCCTCCACCTCTTCGGGGCGGACAAGCCCGTCCGAGTGCACGTCCAGAAGCGTCACCTCGAAGCCCTCCTGCTCCAGCTTCTTGAGGGTATGGAGCACGGCGTGGTGCTCGAAAGCCGTGGAGATGATGTGCTTCTTCCCGGTTTTCTGACCGAGCGCAGCGGCGCTGCGGATGGCCTGGTTGTCGGCCTCGCTGCCGCCGGAGGTGAAGAGGATCTCGCGCGGCTCGGCGTTGATGACAGAGGCCACATCCGCGCGGGCCCGCTCCAGACTCTCCTTTGCGTGCTGGCCGATGGTGTAGAGGCTGGAGGGGTTGCCATAGTCGGCTTCCATACACCCGAGCATCGCGTCGATGGCGGTGCGGCTCATCTTCGTTGTGGCCGCGTTGTCTGCGTATATCTGCATTCGATTGTCTCCTTTGGTGGTTGGTTGTTTAATCTGTGCGTACTATACACCTATTCGCCTATAATGTCAATAGGTATTTATTTTTCAAGGGACTTGATTTTTCTTTCCGCCCATTGGTATAATAGGTAAAAACGAAAAGGACGGTGACGATATGATTTCGACAAAGGGGCGCTACGCGCTGCGGGTGATGCTGGATCTGGCACAGCAGGACCGGGAGAGCTATATCCCGCTCAAGGACATTGCCGAGCGGCAGGCGATCTCCAAAAAATATCTGGAGATCATCGTGCGCGAGCTGGTGGCCGGAAAGCTCATCGCCGGCGTGAGCGGCAAGGGCGGTGGCTATCGGCTCTGCCGCGCGCCGGAGGATTACAGTGTGGGGGAGATCCTGGAGCTGATGGAGGGGCCGCTTTCGCCGGTGGCCTGCCTGGCCTGTGACGCGGCCCCCTGCCCCCGGGCCGCCGAGTGCCAGACCCTGCCTCTATGGGAGGGCTATGACCAGCTGACGCATGAATACTTTTACTCAAAGCGTCTGACGGATCTGATGAAAAAACCGTAAAACTTTTTTGCGAAAGCGCTTGCATTACGCTGCCGGGTGTGCTACAATTCGTTTTGCGTCTTGTAACTATGCTTTTGCGGCACAATCAAGACAGCCTTAGATTGAGGAGATAAGTAACATGAAGTCTGGCATCCATCCCAATTACCAGCCGACCACCATCCGCTGCGCCTGCGGCGCCGTCATCGAGACCGGCTCCACCAAGAAGGACATCACCGTTGAAATCTGTTCCAAGTGCCACCCCTTCTACACCGGCAAGCAGAAGCTGGTCGACACCAGCGGCCGTGTTGATAAGTTCAACAAGAAGTACGGCATCAAGTAATTGGTTTTATAAAGCCTTTACGGCAAAACGCCCGAGTCAAGCGACTCGGGCGTTTTGCGTTTTTCATACAAACACGTATTTCTCCAGCCTGTCCATGGCTTCCACAAGCCTTGATTTCGGCAGCGCCAAATTCATGCGGATCGTATTGGGCAGGAAAAAGGTCTCGCCGTTTTGCCAGATGACGCCGCATTTCACGCCGCGCTTTTGCAGCTCGCCGATGGAAACGCCGTGCTCTCTGCACCACTCGCCGCAGTCAAGGTAAAGCATGTAGGTCCCCTGTGGCTTCATGACCGATACACCGGGGAAGCGGCTGTGGATGAGGTCGCAGGCATATGTGAGGTTCTCGTCTATTACCTGAATCATCTCGTCGCACCAGTCGGCGCTGTCGCGGTAGGCGCCGATGAGGGCGTGTACGGAGAGGATGTTCGGCTCGTTGTAGTGGCTGAGGATGCCGCGGCGCTCCACTCTTGCGCGCAGATGATCGTTGTAGATGATGTGGTAGGAGCCGACAAGCCCGGCCAGCGAGAAGGTCTTGCTGGGGGCATAGAGGGCGATGGAGCGCATTTTGGCGTCCTCGCTCACGCTCTGGGTAGGGATATGGTGACAGCCCGGCATAATGATGTCCGACCAGATCTCATCCGAGAAGACGATGCAGTCATGGGCCCTGTATATTTCCATGGCCTTCTCGATCTCTTCGCGCTCCCACACTCTGCCGCAGGGATTGTGCGGTGAGCAGAAGACGGCGAAGTGGATATCGTGCTCGGTGAGCTTTCGGTCCATGTCTTCGTAGTCCATGCGCCATACGCCGTTTTCATCCCGCTTGAGGGGCGAGTGGACGGCGACGCGGCCCGTGTCCTCGAAGGTATGGGTAAAGCCCACGTAAGTCGGGGAGTGGACAAGGATCTTCTCCCCCGGCGTGGTGAAAGCCTGCAGTGCGGAGCTCAGTCCGCCGAGCACACCGTTTTCGTAGCCGATGTGCTTCGGCTCGATGCCTTCAACGCCGTTGCGGGTGCGGTGCCAGTCGATGATGCTGTCGTAATATTCCTTCGGCAGGGCGAAGTAACCGAAGTTCGGCATCTCCATGCGCGCACGGACAGCGTCCAGGATAGGCGGCGCGGCGGGAAAGGCCATGTCCGCGACCCACATGGGGATAGCGTCAAAGCCCGCATCCGGCTGTACTCCCTCAAAGGGGATCCTGTCGGCGGCCAGGCAGTCATGCCCCGCGCGGTCGAGGACCGTGGTGAAATCGTACTTCATATTTTTCTCCGAAAAATAAAGTGGAGAGTGAAAAGTGAAAAGTGGAGTGAAGGAACGGCTTCGCCGTGATTATATCAGGCTTTGCCTTCAAATGTTTCCCTGCTTGCCACAGGGACTCATTTTCAAAGATTCATAACTTCACTTTTCACTATCCACTTTTCACTTTTTAATTGAGAAAGTCTCTCAGCTTCTTGGAACGGCTGGGGTGGCGGAGCTTGCGCAGGGCCTTGGCTTCGATCTGGCGGATACGCTCACGGGTGACGTTGAATTCCTTGCCGACCTCTTCAAGGGTGCGGGTGCGGCCGTCCACGATGCCGAAGCGCAGCTCCAGCACCTTCTTCTCGCGGGGGGCGAGGGTGTCCAGCACTTCTTCAAGCTGCTCGCGCAGGAGGGAGAAGGAGGCAGCCTCCGAGGGCTCGGACGCGTCCTCGTCGGGGATGAAGTCGCCGAGGTGGGAGTCCTCCTCCTCGCCGATAGGGGTCTCGAGGCTGACGGGCTCCTGGGCGATCTTGAGGATGTCGCGCACCTTGTCGACCGGCATGTCCATCTCCTTGGCGATCTCCTCGGCGGAGGGGTCATGGCCCAGCTCCTGGAGAAGCTGGCGGGAGACACGGATGGTCTTGTTGATGGTCTCGACCATATGCACCGGGATACGGATGGTGCGGGCCTGGTCGGCGATGGCGCGGGTGATGGCCTGGCGGATCCACCAGGTGGCATAGGTGGAGAACTTGTAGCCCTTGGTGTAGTCGAATTTTTCGACGGCTTTGATCAGGCCCAGATTACCCTCCTGGATGAGGTCCAGGAACAGCATGCCGCGGCCCACATAGCGCTTGGCGATGGAGACCACAAGCCGGAGGTTTGCTTCCGTCATGCGGTGCTTGGCGTTCTCGTCGCCGAGGGACATCTGCTTGGCAAGCTCTACCTCCTCCTCGGGGGTGAGCAGCGGCACCTTACCGATCTCCTTGAGGTACATGCGCACGGGGTCGTCGGTGGAGAAGCTGTCCATCAAAGCGTCGGTGTCGGCGAGGTCGGAGCTTGTGACCTCCTCGATGTTGGCCAGGTCCTCGGCCTCGGGCATGGCGTCGTCCAGGGGCGGGAGCAGATCGTCACTGCCCACGTCGATGTCGATGCCCGCCTTCTCGAGGCTTTCATAAAATCTGTCCACCGCCTCGCCGTCCAGGTTCAGCTCCTCCAGCAGCTCCAGCTCCTTGGGCGTGAGCTTGCCGGTCTTCTTGCCTTTTTCAAACAGCTCGTTGAGGCGCTCCTCGGGAGTTTTGCTGCTCTCCTGGGGATCTGCCTTTTTGCGGGAGCTCTTCTTGGTCTTGGGCGGTTCGGGAAGAAGCTCGGTCTCCCCTGCCGCGTTGAGCAGCTCGTCTGCCATTTTGCTCAGTTCCTGTTCGGTGTAGATATTGTCGTCTGCCATGTCTTATCCCTCGTATCCTTTTTTCTTTTTGAGCTGATCGCGCAGCGCCATGAGATCGGTGCTGCCGTCACGCAGTTGTTTTCGTTCTTCGATCTTCGCTATGTAATCGGACATGCTCTGTCTGCTGCGGCTGAGCATTTCCGGCTTTTGCAGGATGGCCACCAGAAGCCCCAGCTCGTCGCCGCTGAGCTCGCCCGCCAGGTGGTCGGTGCTGACGTTCTGCCCCTTCTCGACGCGTTTTCGCACCACCGCGTAGATGCGTCCGAGGCCGGGGGCGGAGAAGTCCTCCGGCGGCGGAAGGCCGGGCGTCGTAACCAGGGCCGGTTCCAGGTACAGCAGGCGGATGAGGCCCTCCTCCGCCGCGGCTGAGGCGGGATCGTCGTATTTGAGCTCCCGCGCCGCGGGCTGCATCTGCTTTTCGGGTCTTGCCTGCTCCTTCTGTACCTGCTTGAATGAAGCATTGACGAGGCGCTTTCGCCGCCGCTCCACATCGTTTACGATCACGTCCGGCGGCAGCCCCAGCTCCTTTGCCAGATCCATCGCGTAGACCTGCCGCCGCACCTCGTCCGGCAGGCGGGCCAGTAATTCCACCGCCTCGCGCAGATAGTCGGATTTTTGCTCGGTCACGTTCAGGTCGTACTTTTCCCGTATGGCCCGCAGGCGGTAGTCCATCTGGTTCTCCGAGCCCTCCAGCAGCTTGCGGAAGGCCTCGGGGCCCTTGGTCTTGATATACTCGTCCGGGTCCTTGGCTCCCGACATGCGCAGGACACGCACCTTGATGTCCAGCTTTTCCAGAATGCCGATGGCCCGCTGGGATGCCTTGAGACCTGCCCCGTCGTTGTCGTAGGCGATGATGACCTCATTTGTGTAGCGCGAGATGAGCCGCGCCTGCTCGGGTGTGAGCGAGGTGCCCAGCGACGCCACCGATGAGTCGAAGCCCGCCTGATGCAGGCTCACCACATCTATATTGCCCTCTGATAAGATGATATATCCGCTTTTCGATTTTTTAGCCAGATTCATGGCAAAAAGGTTCCGGCTTTTGTTAAAGGTCAGGGTTTCGGGGCTGTTGAGGTACTTGGGCTCCCCGTCGCCGAGAATGCGGCCCGAAAAGCCGATGACATTCCCGCGCACGTCGATGACGGGAAACATGAGGCGGTTTCGGAAGGCGTCGTAGAAGCCGCCGTTCTTGCCGCGCTTGACAAGGCCCGCGTCAAAGAGCTCATTGTCCGTAAAGCCCTTTTCGCGCATGGCGTTGCGGAGACTTTCCCAGGTGTCGGGCGCGGCGCCGAGGCCGAAGTTTTTGACCATGGCGGGCGAGATGCCGCGCCGCTGTATGTACTGGACCGCCGGGGCGCCCTCGGGTTTTGAGAGATTTGCGTAAAACCAGCGGGCCGCCTCTTTATTGACGGCAAGCATGCGGGCGCGCTTGCGTCCCTCGGCGCTGTCGGTCTCCTCGGGCATCTGCATGCCTGCACGTTTGGCGAGAAAGGCGATGGCCTCGGGATAGGAGAGGTTTTCGATCTCCATGATGAAGCTGATGACCCCGCCGCCCTTGCCGCAGCCGAAGCAGTGGTAGATCTGCTTGTCCGGCGAGACGGAGAAGGGGCAGAGACCGAACATGTTGGCTCCGCTGCGCTTGGAAAGCCGCACATACCCCGACACCACGTCCACAATGTCCGAGCGGTCCACCAGGTCCTGTATGAACTTTTCGGGGATAGCCAACTATTTCACCTTCTCACTTGACTGACCACGCGAACGGGATGAAGATTTCGCCGAACTTTTCCATGGCATAGCCGTCGGTCATGCCGGAGATGTAGTCCACCGCCGCGCGGCCTTTGCCCTCTTTTTCGGCAATGATCTGAAGCTCACGCGGCATTTTGTCCGGGTGCCGCACGTAATATTCATAGAGCTTTTCCAGGATGCCCTGCACCTTGTCCTCCTCGCTCTTGGCGACGGGATTGGTGTAGACATCGGAGAACATGTAGCGGTGAAAGAAATCGAAGGTCTCCTGCATCTTCTGCGACATGCGCAGCTCCCCGTCCCGGCTGTTTTCGATGAGGTCGGTGATGAGGGAATTGATGCGCTCGCTGTTGCGCTCCCCGCATTCGCGGCGGATGCGTTCCGGCACCGCGTAGGCGCGGATGATGCCGGCGCGGATGGAGTCGTCCAGGTCGTGGTTTATGTAGGCGATGCGGTCGCACAGGCGCACGCAGGTGGCCTCTCGCGTATCGTCCGGCGCGCCGTGAGTGTGGTTGAGGATACCCATGCGCGTCTCATAGCAGAGGTTGAGGCCCTGCCCGTCCCGCTCGAGCACGTCCACCACCCGCAGGCTTTGCTCGTAGTGCTTGAAGCCGCCCTCGTAGATGGTGTTCAGCGCCCGCTCCCCCGCGTGACCGAATGGCGTGTGGCCCAGATCGTGCCCGAGGCCGATGGCTTCGGCAAGGTCTTCATTGAGGCCGAGCGCGCGGGCGACGGTCCTCGCAAGGCGCGTGACCTCCAGCGTGTGGGTCAGGCGCGTGCGGTAATGGTCCCCTTCCGGGCGCAGGAAGACCTGGGTCTTGTGCTTTAAGCGGCGGAATGCCTTGCAGTGGGTGATGCGGTCCACATCCCGCTGAAAGCAGGTGCGGATCTCGCACTCAGGCTCCGGCGTGAGCCTGCCCCGGCTCTCCGACGCCGGCACCCCATAGGGGCCGATGATCAGACGCTCCAGCTTCTCTCTTTCCTCTCGCGGACAGGACACACGCCTCACCGCCTTTCCCAAAATCAGAGGCAGGGTTTTTCCCTTCCCTTACTCTTATACGACGCAAAATTGTATTTCCCTTTATTTTTTGAAAAAAATTTTCGGATCCGTTCGTGCTTTGATCGTGTTTTTCCTTGCACGGGCAAAGAAGAAATAGTATATTTCTATTGCCGCTCCTTCTTCGATGTGGTATTATTACATAAAGGAGATCCAGTTTTCAATTGGAACGGAGGGGAACAGATATGGGGTCGCCTGACCGAAAATGGGCAAAGCGCCTGCTAAACAACACGTCTCAGGGGCTTATCGCGCTGCATGTGCTTCTGGCGTACTATTTTGCCACCAATTCCCTGCTGCCGATGTTTCTGGTTAACCTGGTCTGCGCGGTGTGCGGGGGGATCGGCCTGTATCTTCTGAAAAAGGGGCAGATCCGTGCCCACATTCTGATCCTCTATCTCTCGGAGCTGATACATCTGGGGTTTTCCGTGGTCGTTCTGGGATGGAGCGCAGGCTTTCAGCTGCCGCTTGTCGGGCTGACGTGCATGATCTTTCTCGGTGAGTATCTGGGGCGTTCGCTGAAGCTGCCGTACATTCCGGCGCTGCCGCTCGGGCTCGTCACGCTGGGAGTTTATGTGCTGGCCTATCCGCGCTTCTTTTACCGACCCGGTCTCGCCGGACTTGAGCAGTCTTCCGTTTGCGTGCTCCAGCTTCTCTGGAGCGGCGGTGTGTTCGCGCTTGTCATCTGCGGGCTGCTTTCGGTTGTGAAACTGACCGCCGTGTCAGAGCACCGCCTTACCAACAAGGCCGAGACCGACGAGCTGACAGGGCTGCTCAACCGCGCGGGTTACGACCGGCTTTTGGAGGAGCTCGACCTCAAGGAAACGATCCTCCTGCTTGTGGACACCGATAAATTCAAGGGCATCAATGACCGCTTCGGTCATGAGACCGGCGACCGGGTTTTGAAAAAGATCGCCAAATCGCTCCTTGCAAACTTCCGGCAAAACGATTACGTCTGCCGCATCGGCGGCGATGAATTTGCGGTTTTGATGCTGAACATCGGAACACTGGACGATGACAGGATCATTGACAAGATCCGCTTCATCAACCGCGAGCTTGCAGCCACCGCCGCGGATGAACTGCCGACTGTCTCGGTCAGCGTCGGTGTCTCCCGCGGGACAGGCGCCTCGAACTGGACAGAGCTGTTTAAGCAGGCAGACTCCGTGCTGTATGGGGTCAAGCAGGACGGCGGCCGCGGCTGCCGCATCTACCACGCATAAGAATAATACCTCCGCTCCTTTCGGAGCTGAACGGGAAACCAGGCTTGAGCTGTGCATTTGGCACGGTTCAAGCCTGGTTTTTCTGTCTTTGGACAACAGCGCGCTATGGGATCGCAGTTGTGATCAGGCGGTGCTCACTTTTTCCCTGTAAGGGTCCGGTGATAGATACGCGCTTCATAGGGCCGGAGCGGCCCCGTTTCCCGGCAGTCAGGGTAATCGGAGAGCAGCAGGCGCATGCCCGAGGTCTCTGCATCCAGCAGGTTTTGCAGCGTATGGCCGTAAAAATTGCAGACAACCAGCAGCTCTTCATCCGCGTTTGTCCGGGTGTAGGCAAAGAGCTCCTTGTGCTCCGGCAGGAGCAATGCATAGCGGCCATCGGCAAAAACCGGATATTTTTTTCGCAGGGAAATCAGCGCCCGATAGCAGGCGTAAACCGAATCCGGATCGTTTACCTGTGCCTCGGCGTTGATGGCGCGGTAGTTGGGATTGACCCTCAGCCACGGCTTTCCCTTTGTAAAGCCCGCGTTTTCCTCCGTGCTCCACTGCATGGGCGTTCTGGCATTGTCGCGGCTGACGGTATGGAGCGAGTGCAGGATCTCCTTCTCGCTGTACCCCTCCGCGCGCATCTCCCGGATGTGGTTGAGCGCCCCGATATCGCGGTAGTCGGCCAGCGCATAGTCCACATTTGTCATGCCGAGCTCCTGCCCCTGGTAGATGTATGGCGTGCCCTGCATGCCGAACAGCAGGATCGCGAGCATCTTCGCGCACACCTCCCGGTATTCGCCGTCATTTCCCCAGCGGGAGACACAGCGCGGCAGATCATGGTTTTCCCAGAAAAGGCTGTTCCAACCTTTTCCGTAAAGCTCCGTCTGCCAGCGGCTGAGAACCTCCTTGAACTGCAGGAAGGGCAGCGGCATCAATTCCCGATTCTCTCTGCCCGGTACACGGTCGAGCTTGATGTGCTCAAACTGGAACACCATGGAAAGCTCGCTCCCGTCGGGATTGCTGTAGAGCTTCGCGCTGTCCGGGGTCGCGCTCCACGCCTCCCCCACGGTGACAAGCTCCGTGCCCTGCAGCGCTTCCCTGCTCAGCTCCCGGATATAGTCGTGCAGGCGCGGCCCCGCGACGCGGATCTTCTGATCCGGGTCCTTGCCGAAGTGATCCACCACGTCCAGGCGAAAGCCGCCGACGCCGCGTTCCGCCCACCAGCGGAGGATCTTGTACAGCTCCCGCCGCATGGCCGGGTTTTCCCAGTTAAGGTCCGGCTGCTTGACAGAATACTGATGGAAGTAATACTGCTTAAGCTCCGGCACCCACTCCCAGGCCGGGCCGCCGAAGGAAGCGGGCATGTCGTTGGGCGGCGTGCCCGCCTCGCCGTCACGCCAAATGTAAAAATCGTGGTAGGGGTTATCGCGGCTCTTTTTTGCCTCGATAAACCAGCGGTGCTCGTCGGAGGAGTGGTTGAGCACCATGTCCAGGATGATGCGGATGCCGCGCTTCTTTGCCTCGGCAATCAGGCGGTCCATATCCTCGAGCGTGCCGAACAGCGGGTCGATATCCTGATAATCGGAGACATCGTAGCCGTTGTCGTCCTGCGGGGAGCGGAATACCGGCGACAGCCAGATCGCGTCGATCCCGAGCCCGGCCAGGTAATCGAGTTTGGAAATGACGCCGGGCAGATCGCCCATACCGTCCCCGTTTGCGTCCATAAAGCTGCGGGGATAGACCTGATAAATCACCGCCGATTTCCACCACGGCTGCGCAGCCTGATTCATGGCGCCCCCTCCTTTAATCATTTATTGCAAGATCATATTTCTCCACATCCAGCAGGGCACTGCCGTCGGCGGAGAAGCTGATGCCGTCGGCCGTCAGCGGGGTGTACAGTGTCATGGAGGCGGCACACGCCCCGCCGCCCGCAAAGAGTTCAAGGCTGTACTTGTCCATGATGATCCTGAGATCGATTTCTCCGTTTTGGATGGGTACCGGAAATTCCCGCACATGCACGATGTCATGCGGGAAGCCGGAGTTGAGGCGATCCATGCGCATGATCCCCTCTTCCGGGAGGATAGTAAGCTCGGTATACACACTCTCGCCCTCCGCGGCGCGGATGCGGAAGCTGCCGTATGTCCCGCGGATGTGCAGCCGCATGTCCAGTACGCGGCCTTTGACACCGGGAAGGCGCAGCCGTTCGGTGACGGTCACGTTTTCGTAGCTGACCGCGTTCCGGCGAAAGGCTTCCAGTTCCCGCACCGGCCACTGGTACAGTTTCCCGTTGCGGACGGAAAGCTCGCGCGGCACCGTCATCTGTCCGAAGAAGGGCAGTTTCGGGCGTCCCTCACGGGAGCCTGCCCAGCTCTGCATCCAGCCGATCATGATGCGCCGTCCGTCGGAGGTCTCCACCGTCTGCGGCGCATAGAAATCCACGCCGTAGTCAATGGCCTGCACATGCTCGTCCACCAGGCAGCGCTTTTCCGGGTCAAGCTGTCCGATGTGGCAGACCGTCCCGTCGCCGGGATGAAACTCCAGCCCCTCGTTTTGCATCTCGTGGGCGCTGTGGAGCAAAACCGCTTTGCCGTCAAGCATGAAGAAATCCGGGCACTCCCACATGGTTCCGTAGTGTCCCCGTCCGGCGGCCAGAACGCCCGCGTATCGCCAGTGCTTTCCATCGTCGCTGTCATATTGCAGGATGGCGCCGCTGCCGTCGGAGCAAAGGTTTGCTGCGATGGCATGCAATCCATCCCCATCGCGCCAGACTTTCGGGTCGCGGAAATCCACATGGCTGCCGCCCTCGGGCAGCATGGAGCTGTCGATCACGGGGTTGAGGGGCGACTTCTCATAATCCATGCCGTCGCCGAAGGCGACGCACTGGGTCTGGTACTCGTCCCCGTCGTCCGTCTTTTGCACGCCTGTGTACAGCAGAAGATGCTCACCGTTCGGAAGCTCGACCGCGCTGCCGGAGAAGCAGCCGTCCTTGTCATAAGGCGCGTCGGGCGCGAGGGCCGCAGGCAGATATTCCCAGTGAAGGAAATCCTTCGTCTTCACATGGCCCCAGTGCATGGGACCCCAGGTGATATCAAAGGGGTAGTATTGGAAAAACAAATGATACTCGCCCTTGTAAAGGGAGAAGCCGTTGGGGTCGTTGATCCAGCCGATGCCGCCCGTCACATGGAAATCCGGCAGCAGCTCCCTGACCTGTTCCCGCTTCTCCCGCTCGTATTCGCGCGCCTTGCGCAGCATTTCACTCTGCATTTTAACCTCTCATATCATTATTCTGCTTTTTTCCAGATCATCTGTACGCTCGGCGTGTTGCCCAGCATGATCGGCAGCGTGACGCCCGCGTACATGAGCGCCGCGCCGGAAAGCCGAAGCGCGGGCATTTCGGCATTGCAGCCGAAGAAGTCCGCCGCCTGCAAAGTATACACGCTCTTCGGGTCCAGACCCTTGAGCTTCAAATGCAGCGGCTTCGGATTGGCCTCCGGCTGTGTAAGCACAAGGCTCACCAGTGTCTCGCCCTGATCCGGGGAGACCTGCTGCCAGGCGGTGAAGCGGCCCTTCCCCGCTTCCGTCAGGCGGTAGTACTCGCCCTCTCCGATCAGCGTGCGCAGGGCGCGAAAGCGCTCCAGCTGCCGCCGGATCGCATCCTTCTCCTCCGCCGTGAGCTTTGCGGGGTTCAGCTCATAGCCGAAGGTGCCGCTCATGGCAACCGTGGCCCTCGTCCCAAAGGGCGTGGTGCGGCCGGTCTGATGGTTCGGCGCGGTGGAGACATGGGCGCCGACAGCGGAGATGGGGTAGCCGAAGGAGGTGCCGTACTGTATGCTGAGGCGTGCGATGGGATCGGTGTTGTCGCTGCACCAGATCTGCGGGCAGTAGGCCAGCATCCCCGCGTCAAAGCGCCCGCCGCCCCCGGCGCAGCCCTCGAAGAGCACGTCGGGGAACGCGCGCGTCAGGCGGTCCATAAGGTCGTAGAGTCCCAGCACATAGCGGTGGGCAAGCTCGCCCTGCCGGTCGGCGGGCAGCGCGGCGGAGTGCAGATCCGTCAGGTGGCGGTTCATGTCCCACTTGATATAGCTGATGGGCAGCTTGGAGAGAAGGCCGGAGAGGGTTTCAAACAGCCAGTCCACGATTTCCCCGCGCGACAGATCCAGCACGAGCTGATTGCGGCCTACGGCGGGCTGCCTGCCCGGAACGCGCAGCGCCCAGTCCGGGTGCGCGCGGAAGAGCTCGGAATCCTCGCTCACCATCTCCGGCTCGACCCAGAGCCCGACCTTCAGGCCCATGTCGGTGATTTTGTTCAGGAGCGTGTCAAAGCCATGGGGCAGCTTGCGTGTATTCGGGAACCAGTCGCCGAGGCTCGTGTAATCGTCGTCCCGGCGCCCGAACCAGCCGTCGTCGATGACCAGCATGTCAACGCCCAGCTCCTTTGTCTCGCGCGCAAGGCCCAGGAGCTTGTCCTCGTCGAAGTCAAAATACATGGCCTCCCAGCTGTTGAGCAGGATCGGGCGCTCGGCGAGGGGGATATACCTGCGGCAGATGTTTTCACGGATAAAGCGGTGATACGTATGGGAAAGGGACGCAAGGCCGCTGATGCTGAAGGTCAGCAGGACCTCCGGCGTATCGAAGCGCTGTCCCGGCTCCAGGAGCCAGGAGAAGCCCTCGCTGTTGATGCCGGACACCACGCGCACAGAGCCGGACTGATCCAGCTCGATATCCGTCCGGTGGTTTCCGGAGTACACCGGCATCACCCCGATGCACAGGCCCGCGTCCTCCGTCGTGTCCGGCTCGCAGAGGATGACGAAGGGATTGTGCTGGTGACTCGACGCGCCGCGTTTCGACGCGACAGTCTGGATGCCGTCCATCAGCGCGCGCCGCTCGGGCTGGCGCTCAAGGGTGTGGCGGCCGTGGAAGTGGAGAAGCTCCCATTCCCCGAAGGGGAGATCCATGCAGGCGGAGGCCGCTTTATGCAGGCGGACCGCAGCGTCGCCGTGGTTCATGATGCGGGCGGCGCGGGTGATCACATCCTGCTCGGCGAACACACCGTACAGGAGTTCGACTTGAAGCCCGCTTGCCGCATCGGCAAGCGTGACACGCAGCGTCTCGCATTCTCCTCCCCGGTCGAACGCGGCGGGAAGCCCCTCCAGCGCGTATTTCCCGGCCCGGATCTCGTGGCTCACATAGCGCAGATCCGTGCCGCGCTGTCCGCGCGCTGTTTCGGCGTCCAGGGAGCTCAGGCGAAAATCGCCGCCGTTTGCGCCGCTGTATTCCTGCGGCATGGTATCCAGCGACCAGCCGCGGTCATTTTGCAGTTCATACGGGTTTGGGGAAAAGCCGCAGTCGCGCTTGAGATGCAGGTAATCGAAGCAGCCCTCCGCCCGCCGTCCGTAATAGAGATGCAGCAGGTAGCCAAGCTGGCCGATCTGCATCTGATAGCTTGTGTTTTTTGTTGTCAGCGTAAAGGTGTTTTTTTCATTGTCAAAGACGATGCCCATAGGGTCAGTCCTCCCTATATACAATCACGGCTGTGATTTGTTTTCGAGCTTTGCAAAGACGCCGTCCAGAAGCACGGCGTTGAGATACACCGGCAGCGACAGCCCCGTCAGCAGCAGAATGAGTGAGCCGAAGCTGTACCAGTGAATGCAGGCAAGCCAGAACACAACGGCAAAGACCAGCATCACAAGTGTACGCGGAAAAAAGCCCACCGCCAGTTTAACCGCATTTTGAATCGTTGTCCATAGGCTATTTTCATAACGTGCCAGCAGCGCGAAGGCGTAGAACGCGATCGTGAGCACGATCAGCGCGATAGCGGCGATCCCGGCGCGCAGCTGCGGCACAAAGGCCAGCGCCGCCAGATAGTCAAAATACAGGATCACCGCGGCGGCCAGAAGCAGCAGCCACAGGAGCGTGCTGTTTTTGAAGTTTGTCCTGAAGGCACGGAAATAGTCCCGCGCAAGCTCCCCGTCCTCATTGCGCACAAGGCGGATGCAGGCATCGTTGAGCGCGGTAAAGGCCGCGCCCGCGGTGATAACGGGAAGCGAGCACAAAAGCGTGAGGAGATTGAGCACCACGACATCGGCGATCATGGACAAGGTGCGCATGACCGGGTTATTCATATCAAAAAACCATTTCATTTTCGTCGCCTTCTTTCGTGGTCAAAGAAATACCCCGCCCCGGCAGGGGCGGGGTATACCGGAAAAGGATCAGCCCTTGACAGCGCCGGAGGCAACGCCCTCGACGATGTAGCGCTGGAGGAATACGTAGAGGATCAGGATCGGCAGCATGGCCAGCAGCAGGGCTGCCATGACAAGGCCGATGTCCGTGGAATAGGTCCCATAGAAGGCCTGGGTCGCGATGGGGATGGTGTACAGGTTCTTCTTGGTCAGCACCAGGCTCGGCAGGAGGTAGTCGTTCCAGTAAGCCATGGCATTGATGATGCCGACGGTGGCGATGGTGGGCTTCAAGAGGGGGAAGACCACGCGCCACCAGGTCTGCCAGCGGGAGCAGCCGTCGATGGTGGCCGCTTCCTCAAGCTCCAGCGGGATATTGGTCTTGATCGCGCCGTGGAACATGAAGCACGACATGGATACCGAGAAGCCGACGTGCATCAGGATCAGCGTCAGTCTGTGGTTGAGCACATTGAAAATACCGCCGTAGACGGACACCAGGGGAACCATCAGCACCTGGAAGGGGATGACCATGGAGGCGATCATCAGCGAGAAGACGATCGTGCAGAACTTCCAGTTGTTGCGCACGATGACGAACGCTGTCATGGAGGAGATCAGGATCGTCAGGACGGTTGCGCTGACGGTGATGATGAAGGAGTTGCCGAACACCGTCCAGAACTTCATCTTCTTCATGGCCTCGGGGAAGTTCTTGAGCGTAAAGCCGTGCTCACCCACCAGGGCAAGGGGGTTGGAGATGATGTCGGCCTTGGACTTGAAAACGTTGATGACGACCATCAGGAAGGGGAAAATAAAGCAGAAGAACAGGAGAAGGAGAACGATCCACTTGACGGCGTGGAGGATCTTCGCATTGCGTCCGGCTTTTTCGTTGTCGGTCATGCTGCAACCTCTCCTTTCTTGCCGACCATGACCTGGGTGACGCCGACGATGGCGCAGACCAGGAACAGGATCACAGCCTCAGCCTGGCCGAGACCGTAGTTCTTGTAAGTAAACGCCTGGTTGTACACGTGCATGGCTGCCATGACGGAGGAGCCGAAGGGCTCGCCCTTGGTCAGGGACAGGTTCACGTCGTACACGACGAAGCAGCGGGTGATGCTGAGGAAGAGGCACTGCACAAAGGAGGAGCGCATCAGGGGAACAGTGACGTTCCACATGGCCTGGGAGTGCGTGCAGCCGTCGATCTCGGCAGCCTCCTGCACATCCTTGGAAACGCTCATGAAGCCTGCGACGTAGATGAGCATCATGTAGCCCGCGTACTGCCACACCGACACCAGGATCAAAGCGAACATGGCGCCGTGCGGGGACGCCAGCAGCGAGGTCGCGGTGCCGCCGGTGATGGCCTTGCCGATGGCGACGAAGGCGCGGTTGAAAACGAACTGCCAGACATAACCGAGGACGATGCCGCCGATGAGGTTCGGCACGAAGAAGCCGGCGCGGAAGAAGTTCTGGCCCTTGACGCCGCTGGTGACGAGGTAGGCCAGGAAGAAGGCGACAATGTTGATGAGGATGACCGCGAAAATCGAGTAGATCGCGGTGCGGCCCATTGCCTGCCAGTAGACCTTGTCCTTAAAGGCGTCGGCAAAGTTCTGGAAGCCCACAAAGGGCTTGGCACGGCTCACACCGTCCCAGCTGGTGAAGGTCAGATACAGACCGTAGACGAAGGGGACAACCACGACACAGAAGAAAAGGATGGTGCCGGGGCCCGCAAACATCAGGTACTGCTTGACTTTCTCGGAGGTTTTTTGCTTCATAAAGCCTCTCTTTCCTTACTGCCGCACAGATTGATGTTCCGGGATACGGGCGGCAGCGCATTTCCGGAATTGGTGAAACCGGGCATCAAAGGCTTGATGCCCGGTATAGAGTTTCAAACAGTCTGGGGCTTAGTGGGCACCAACCTCGGCAGTGGCCCAGTAAGTGGTGATCTCGTCAGCAAGACCGGCGCGGTCGATCTGATCGGCCAGGTACTTCTGGAAGGAGATGCCGACCTTGGCGTAGTGGTCGTCGGGAGCGTAGCGGTAGTCGGCGATCATGGCACCGGCGTCAACGTAGCTCTTGACGGAAGCGCCGAGAGGATCGGAGACAGGCAGGGTGATGTTGCCGAAGGCGGGAACCAGGGCGCAGGTATTGACCAGGAAGTTCTGACCGTCTTCCTCGAAGACGAGCCAGTTGAGGAAATCCTTCGCGGCCTGCTGCTGCTCGGCGGAGACGGAGTTGTCGATGAAGAAGTACTTGGAGCCGCCGCCGACGAGCTTGGTGTTGTAGCCGTCGAGAGCGCTGGGAACGGGCATCATGCCGAGGTGCTCTTCGGGGTCAAAGTCCTTGATGTCGGACCAGTCCCAGTTGCCGCCGAACTTGAAGGCGATCTTGCCCTGGGCCAGGTTCATCTCGGTGTCCTCACGGACGGCGGACAGAGGAGCCTGCTTCATCCAGTTGTAGGCCTTGAGAACGTCAAAGGAATCCATCATGGCGTTGAACACGGGGTCCTCAGCCAGTTTCACGGAGCCGTCCTTGATGCCGGCGATGAAGGCGTCGGGATCATCCTGCATCTCGTAGATCTCCTGCATGAAGTGGGCGCCGAGGGACCAGTCTTCCTTCTGCAGGCCGGTGGGGCCTTCCATGCCGCCGGCGACCAGCTTGTCGCACAGGGCCTGGAAATCGGCGGTGGTCTTCACAGCGGCGGGATCAAAGGCTTCGCCGGTGATTCTCTCAATGGCGTCGGCATTGTAAAGGATGCCGCGGGCCTCCACGCAGAACGGGAAGCCGAGGACCTTGCCGTCGACGGAGATGGCCTGGGTGGTCTCGGCGACCCAGGGCTCACCGGTCTGATCGAGGGCGTGGTCGGGGCCGAGGGAGAAGATGTCCTTCGCGTCGACCATGGACAGGACATAGGGATCCTTGGAGGCGTACTTGGTGGACATGTGGGCTGCAACGGTGTCACTGGAGTAGTAGACCTCCACCTCAACGTCGGGGTGGGTGTCCATGTACTCTTCGGCCATTTCTTCCATCTGGCTCTGGATCTCCATCTTGGAGTTGAAGATGGTCAGAGTGACCTTGTTTGCCGCGTAGGCGCTGCCGCCGGACAGGGCGAGAGCGGTGACCATGGCGAGCATCAGGATCAGTGCAATTGCTCTTTTCATGTTTTGCTTCCTTTCTGAATCAAAAAATTATTCGATTATGTGCAGCGCGCGCTCCGTCCGTGAAATGCTTCACGGCGTTTCGTGAAACGTTACACATCTTCTCGATAAAAAGATATCATAGCCGGGACCTTGTGTCAAAACATTTTATTAATGCAAATAATATTTTGTTAAACCATTACAATTTAGTCATTTAAAATTTTACATTTTATACAACGCACAATATTCCATTTGAAACATTATGTTAATTGTCATTTTTATCTGTTCCACTGTGTCTGTTTTTGTCTGCGCCGAAGTCGGAATTGGGCTTTTCTTTTTGCAGCTTCATGATATAATGATATAAAAAAACGAAAAGGTTGTGTCCCGCTTGAAGAAAAGCAACAGCCCCACCATGAAGGATGTGGCCCGGGAGGCGGGCGTCGCACTCGGCACCGTTTCCAAGGTCATAAACGGCATCCCCGTCGGCGAGAGCTATCGTCTGCACGTGGAGGCTGCCATTGAAAAGCTCGGCTACTGTGTCAACAGCTATGCGCGCGGTCTGAAAACCAACCGCACAAACTGTGTGGCGCTGCTGATGCCGTCGCTGTACCATCCTTTCTTTGCCACCCTGACCGACGAGCTGACCGCCTGTCTGATGCGGCATGGCTACCGCAGCATGCTGATGATCACCAATTATGACCCGGAGGCCGAGAAGAAGTGTTTGATCCTCGGGCACGAGAACAAGGTGGACGGCGTGATCGCCCTCACCTACAGCCCGGATCTCAAGCCGGACGACTCCACCGCCATGGTGACGATCGACCGCCACTGCGGCGACAGTATCCCCTGCGTCTCCTCCGACAACTACCGCGGCGGGGAGATCGCGGCGGAAAAGCTTGCCGAGCTCGGGTGCAGGAGGCTTCTGTTCATGGCGGTGGCGTCTGATATCCCCGGCGAGGTCGACAAGCGCGGCGGAGGGTTTGAGGCCGCGTGCCGCCGCCTTCATATCGCCTATGAGCAGATCATCCTCCATGACAGAGATACCGAGGCCCCTTTTTATGATTTCCTGCTGCGGCACATCCGGGAGGGCGTGCCGGACTTTGACGGGATCTTCTGCAACACCGACAGGCTCGCCTGCCGCATGCGCGATTTTCTCCTCAGGCAGGGGATACGCATCCCGGAGGATATTCAGCTCATCGGCTACGACGGCATCACCGACTATGCCACCGGGCGCTACACCTGCTCAACCATTGTCCAGCCGATCGCGCAGATCGCGGAGACCGCCGTGAGCCTGCTGCTCGACACCACCGGTCTCGCCGTTCCCACAAACATCTGTCTGCCGGTGCACTACGCTCCGGGCGGCACGACAAGGGAATGACAGCGTTCAAGTAAAAAACGGCCTTTCGTTCCTCCATCGCGGCGAACGGAAGGTCGTTTTTCGTGGGATCATAAGCCTCTGCCCTGTGTTCGGCAGATCATGGTTTCTTCAGGTTGGGGCTCAAGCGGACCAGCACCTTGTTCTGTCGGGCGGCCCCGGCGGCAGCCCGGGGAGAGTGTTATCCGGGTATATATTGCGTATGACGCCGGATGCACCGTGCGTGACGCGGGGCGGCACGGACGAGCCGCGCAAAATTTTTCCTGTCAATTTGAAAAAAACTATTGACATTTACGAGTTTTCGGTACATCATGATATATTTAGTTTAATAGGTAATAAAAAGTGATAAAGTAACAAGAAATCATGCGCTATATTTGAAGGAGTGCTTCTATGAAACGCATACAATACAGCCCGGGCAGAAGGAGCGAAGGCAGAGCCGGTAAGGCATGTATGAGCCTGGTGCTGCTTTTCGTACTGATGCTGCAGCTTGGCTGCGCCGCGCTGGCTGATGGCAGCGGTATCAACGCGGATCGCCATATCTCCGTGGATTTTGCAAACCGGACAGAGGGTTATTCTGCGGTGCTCTACAACAACACCAACGGGCTTCCCACCTCCGAGGCCAACGCCATCGTCGAGACCAGCGACGGCTTTATCTGGATCGGCAGCTATGCAGGCCTGATTCGTTACGACGGCAATACCTTTGAGCGTCTTGACTCCACCACGGGCGTCGCCAGCGTGGTGAGTCTGTTTGTGGACAGCCGGAATCGCCTATGGATCGGCACAAATGACAGCGGCGCCGTAGTCATGGATCGGGGCGAATTTCGCATGTGGGGCAAGGCGGACGGTCTGAAATCCGCTTCCGTTCGGGCCATTACGGAAGATGAGAAGGGTCTGATCTATATTGCCACTACCCAGGGCATCGCGGTGATCGACACGGAGATGAATCTGAGAATGCTGGATGATCCGCGTATCGGTGAAGCCAATATACGCGATCTCCGTGTGGGAAGTGACGGGCTGATCTATGGTCTGAACCAGAAGGGCGCCATCTTTACCATGAAGGACGAAGAAGTTGTCTTCTTCCTCACTCCGGAAGAAATCCGCGTAAAGGGCGTCATCGGCTTTCTGCCCGATCCGGAGCAGCCCGGAAACCTGTATCTTGGGACGGAGAGTCCCCTGGTCTATTACGGCAGTCTCGAAGACAACTTTGCTTCCATGACCACCACGGACATCGCGCCGCTGAACTATGTGGAACATTTTGAGTACTTCGAGGGCAATATCTGGATCTGCGCGGGAAACGGTATCGGGGTGATCGACAGCAGCGGTTTTCATAAGCTGGAAAACCTGCCCATGGACAACTCCATCGCCCACGTCATGCCGGACTACGAAGGGAATCTGTGGTTCACCTCCACGCGCCAGGGCGTCATGAAGATCGTGCCCAACCAGTTCTCCGACGTCTATGAGCGCTATCATCTTTCCTCCGCCGTGGTCAATTCCACCTGCATGTACGGCGATCAGCTCTTCGTCGCCACCGACACGGGGCTTACCGTGATTGACAGGGACGGGCTTGTCCCGACTGTCCCGCTGAAAGAAGCAGTCACCGCCTCCGGAGAAGAGCTGCATGCGACAGATCTTCTCAAGCTGCTGGAGGGCTGCCGTATCCGCTCCATCATCCGGGACAGTAAAGACCGGCTCTGGATTTCTACCTGGCGCAAGTACGGTCTGCTGCGATTTGACAACGGCGTTTTAACAAGCTTCAATATGTCCGAGGGGCTTTTCTCCGACAGCCTGCGCGCCGTATACGAACGGCAGGACGGCTCGATCCTCGTTGTCAATACCGGCGGTGTGAATGTGATTGAGGGGGATCGGGTAACGGCGTCCTACGGCGAGGCGGACGGCATTGCCAACACGGATATTCTCACGGCGGTCGAGGCCGGAAACGGCGATTTTGTTCTCGGCACAGACGGCGGCGGTATCTACATCATCGGCAGTGAGGGCGTCCGGCACATCGGTGTGGAGGACGGACTGAGCTCCGACGTCGTGATGCGTCTGAAATATGACCGGGCACGGGATCTGATCTGGATCGTCACCAGCAACTCCATCGGCTGGCTGACCGCCGACTACCGGGTCAACATCATCCGCAAATTCCCCTACTCCAACAACTTTGACATGTACGAAAACAACATAGGTGAAATGTGGATACTCAGCAGCAACGGTATCTATGTTGTGTCGACCGACATTCTTCTTGAAAACGGTGAAGTTCAGCCTGTGTTCTATGGCCTTGGCAACGGTCTCCCCTGCATCACCACCGCGAACTCTTACAGCGAACTGACCCCCGACGGCAATCTCTACATTGCAGGCACCACGGGCGTCGCGAAGGTCAACATCGACAAGCCCGCCGAAAACGTCAGCATTCTGAAGGCGGCGGTACCCTATGTGGATGCGGACGGCAAGCGGATCTATCCCGACGAGGACGGGCGTTTTACCATCGGCCCCAAGGTGAAGAAGCTGACCGTATACAGCCATGTATTTAACTATTCCCTGATGGAGCCGCAGGTGACGTATCATCTGGAGGGCTTTGACCAGACCAGGTCGACCGTCAACCGCAAGGATCTGGTACCGGTGGACTACACCAATCTGCGCGGCGGCACCTACAGCTTTGTGATGGAGCTCCACGACTCCATGGGGCACGGCAATAAAGAGCTGTCCGTTGAGATCGTCAAGGAAAAGGCCTTCTATGAGCAGCCGTGGTTCTATGTTGTGGCGGGCTTTGCCTCTCTGCTGATTCTTGCGCTGGGGGTGCGCTTCTATGTCCGCGGGAAGACCCGCGCGCTGGAAAAGAAGAACCAGGAGACCATGGCCTTCGTCGGCGGCATTACGGAAGCCTTTGCCAAGGTCATCGACATGAAGGACCGCTACACCAACGGCCACTCCTCCCGCGTGGCGAAGTACACCGCCATGCTCGCAAAGGAGCTGGGGTATGACGATGAAACCGTGGAAAAGTATTACCGCATCGCGCTTTTGCACGACATCGGCAAGATCGGTGTGCCGCCGGAGGTTCTGAACAAGCCCGGCAAGCTCACGGACGAGGAGTTTGGGATCATCAAATCCCACACGTCAAAGGGCTATGACGCGCTCAAGGAGATCACCATCATGCCGGAGCTGGCCATCGGCGCCCAGGCCCACCACGAGCGCCCTGACGGCAGGGGCTACCCCAACCGCTCAGATCATCGCGGTGGCGGACTGCTTCGACGCCATGTACTCCAACCGCCCCTACCGCAGCCGCATGAATTTCGACAAGGTCGTCTCCATCATCAAGGAGGTTTCCGGCACACAGCTTACCCCCGATGTGGTGGATGCCTTCCTGCGTCTGGTGGACAAAGGCGAGCTGCGCGACCCCGACGATCACGGCGGCGGCAGCGTGGAGGAAGTAGACAATATCCGGAAATAGAAATCGTCCGTCGCAATCCCGTCACGAAAATCCGACAAATCTTTTCCCGGTGAACAGTACACCGGCCGGGTCCCCCTGGACCCGGCCGGTGCTTTTGTTTTGCGTTGCTATGCGTTTTCGGCAATGCCGCGCGGGAGCACGGTCACGCTTCGTCTTCCGCTTCGTCTTCCGCTTCGTCTTCCGATTCGTTTTCCGATTCGTCTTCCTGCTCCTGCTGCGCGTGCTTGCGGCTCATGTTCAGCACGCTCCCGACATGGCTGTTGTTGAGGATCACGACATTTCCCTCCTCGTCGGTGATCTCCGTGGTGCGGATGCCCATATCCGTGACATCTCCCGTGACGCCGGAGACGCTCACATGGTCGCCCACATGGATGGAGCCCTCCAGCATCATGAAGAAGCCCGCGAGCAGGTCGGAGGCCATGCTCTGGGCGCCCATGCCGACGGCAATGGAGAGGACACCGGCCGAGGCCAGCAGCGTCTTGGTGTTCACGCCGAACATGGACAGGATGCAGAAGAGGAGAAAGATGCACGTGCTGTAGCAGATGACGCTGTCGATGAGTCTGGTGATGGTCCTGGAGCGCTTGTTGAGACGGCTTTCCACAATCTTCAGCATTGCCCGTGCGAAAGACACGACGCACAGGGTACCGGCTACGATGAGTGTCGCCGCCCAGACGGAAAACAGATGGACGCCCCTGGCCCACTTTCCGTCGAAGATGAAGGTGAAGGCGGGCCACATGGCTCCCGCGGAGAGTATCGCCGTGTACACGGCCAGCAGCGACAGGAAAATCACATAGCCGTTTGCGAAAACCATCAGCGAATTATTCCTGCCGGGCTGACTTGCCAGCTTCGCGCGGATATCTTCGACAAGCCGGGCGCACAGCACACCGGCCCCCAACAGGTAGACAAGCAGCAGGGCCAGCACCCCCACGATCAGCCGCCCAGTGATGACGCGCACCTCACGGTCCGGATTGGAGGGAACGATGTATATGAGACTCTTGCCGGCGTTCGAGCTGCCGGAGATATACACGTTCTTGCCGTTATATGTTGAAAAGCCCTCAAACCCGGTCCCCGGCTCATAGCTGGGCAGATGGTCTGCCACCCGCTGGCCGATCATCTTTGTTTCGGTGTGCGCGAGGAAGCGGCCCTGGGCATCGTCGGCGACGGCGGCGGCATGCCCGTTCTGCACAACGAAGCCGTTGACCGCGCTTTCGATGCTCTCTCCGTCAAGCTCGCTCTGCAGGGTCTGCGCATCAAAGACCGACAGCAGGAAGCCGTCCGGCTGCCCCTCGGCGTCTTTCAGGAGGATCGCCGCGCCGAGCTGGGGCTGCCCGGTATAGGGGTCGGCAGCCGGTCCCGCCAGCGCGGAGGGGTAGCCCAGCAGCACCGGGCGGTAGTCCTCGCTGAGGTTTCCGCCCACGGCAAAGCCGGTGTAGCTGTTGCTGGCGGCAAGCTCGCGCCCGCTTCGGTCAAAGAGCATGAGGTACTCCGTCCCGGCAAGCTCGTTGAGCTCGGCAAGGCCGCCGTGGGTCAGGTATTCCGGGTGCCGCGTCACGAAATCCGCCAGGGTCTGCGCGCGCGTGCGGTATATCTCCGAATAGGTCTGGCGGATCAGCTCTCCCTGCTGCTCGTGCCAGTCGATCTCATATTGAACGGTCTCCCGTTTCGCCGTGGCGACCATGGCATTGATGGAGCGGTTTTCCAGCATCATCAGCATCACGGAGAAAAGGCCCGTGACGATCAGCACCGAGATCATGCCCGGCATGAGCGTCCGGATCACCCGTTTCCGGAAGGCCGCGCCCCGGCTCTTGTCGGGCGTCTCCTTCGCCAGACGGCGAAATACATAGATCTGGAACAGGATCATGCCCAGGGCGATGATGACCGCAAGGGTCCTGGCAGTGTACTTGCCCGAATGCTCTAAGGTGTCGAAGCTGTCCATCAGCATAACGTCGGCATCCAGCTCCTGGTAGTGGAGCAGTACGGCCAGGCAGCGGCTGCCAAGCAGCTTGATCTCCTTGCCGAGAGGAACGCCTCCCCTGTTTCGGAAGCTGCCGCTGTCATCAAAGACGCGATCCAGCTCGTCGATGAACTGCGCGGTCTCCTCCGGGGACAGGCCGTCCTGGGGATAATACGCGATGGTTCCGTCGCCCGTTCTGACCGCGGCACCGCCATCCGTCCCGGACAGCGTGCGCTTGAGTATGTCGGGCCAGTCGCCGAGGGAGTGGTACAGCTCCACCAGCGCCGGGCACGGGAACGCGAAGACCAGGCTCTGCTGCGTCGAGGCGAGGGGCTGCATCACAAGGAAGCTGCCTTCCTGCTTCTCCGTCGGCTCCACGTTTTGAGACAGGGACGGATAGAGCGTCAGCGCAGGCTTGCCTGCCTCGATGCTCTCGAAATACTCCCGAAGGGATTCCTCCAGCTCTGCGGGGCCGGCAGCGGCAAGGAGCTGTCCGCGTCCGTCGATCAGGTAAACGCCCGCGGCGGAAACCGTGCCGCGCGTAAGCTCCAGCCTCTCGGCGTCAGCAAGGGCGTCCTCTTCCGCGTACAGCTTCGCTCCCAGCTCACTGCGCTTCAGCGAGTCGCTTTCATATACCCGCATGCGCGTTTCAAATTCCTGCTCGCGTTTTTCCACGATCTTCGGAACTTCCATGATAAGCTGGTCCAGCATCTTCTGTCCGCTGTAATAGCTCAGCACGAACACCGTAAGAAACACGATCACCGCGATGATCAGAAAGGCAATCACGGTAAAGCCGATCAGCTTTATCCCGCTTTTTTCCCGCAGCGGGACTTTGATCTTTTCTATTGGATTCATAGTCATTCTCCTGTATAAGCCTGTATCAATGGAATACCGTCACCCCGGCCGCGGGCTGGGCTTCCCAAAGAGGAATTTTAATTAATAATAGTATGATTCTTCCCATCCGTCAAGGGGCGAACGCGCCCGGAAACCATATCCTTAAAATGATAAAATGTCCTTGACAAGGCGTGCAATTCAAAGTAAGCTTGCATCAACTGCTGAAACTGCGCAAAAGACATGCAGGGCGCAGACCCGCCGCACGGCAGGGCAGAAATGACAGGAGGAAAAAATATGTCAGCTTTCACCTTAATTGTAATCTTGTGCGTTCTGATGATCATCGGGGGCTTCTTCCTGATGTCCGCACCGTTCGAAACCTTTATCAGCACAGGCCATCTTATCATCACGCTGTTTTTTATTGTGGGCCTCGTCGGCGTCATTCGCGGCATCCGCGCAAAGCGCTATGACAAGGGGTTCTTCCTTTCGATTCTCAGCCTGGTCCTGGGCCTCGTCGGCCTGTTCGTACCCGGCGCTGCCGAAATGAACAATTACGTTCTGCTCTATATGGCGGCGTGCTGGTTCTTCCTCCACGGTATTCTGACCATTGTCGGCGCCGTTGAGAGCAAAAAGAAAGGCACAGATGTCGGCTGGATAATTCTGGGCGTCGTGCTGGGTCTGCTGGAGATCGTTATGGCCTGCTACTCCGTTGCCCATCCCTCTGTGCTCGCCGTCAGCCTCGGCATGCTCATCGGCTTCTACTTTGTTGAGACCGGCGTCAACATGCTCATCGTCTCAACCGCCACCTGCGAAGGCGGCAACAGCATGACCGTCCTGTATACCGTCATGGGCATTCTGACGATCATCAGCGGCATCTGCATGCTCTTCACCCCGCTGCTGACCTTCCTGAGCGTCGGGTACTGCATCATCATTCTGTTCTTCCTCAACGGCATTCTCGGCATCGTCCTGGCAATCGCCACCAAGCGCTACGGCAAGGAGTTCTGGTTTGCGATCGCCAGCCTGATCTTCGGCATTATCGGCCTCACGGTTCCCGGCGTGGCGGAGATGAACAACTCCATCCTGCTCTATTTGGCCTCCGCCTGGTTCCTTATCCACGGTATCCTGACCATTGTAGACACCATTGAGCTCAAGAAGAACGGCGCCGAATCCCGCGTCGTGGTGACCGGCATCATTCTGGGCGTGCTGGAACTGGTCATCGCCGTCTACTCTGTGATGCATCCCTCGGTGCTCGCCGTCAGCCTGGGCATCCTGATCGGCCTCTACTTTATCGAGTCCGGCGTCGATATGATCTATATCGGCAGCACCTTTGCGAAGGCCGTGGCCGTCGGTCGCGTCGCAAAACGCGTCAATACCGTAGTCAACCGTAAATAAAACAGCACTCTCTCATGACCGGGAAGCAAGCTCCCTGACCCGGTAACATACTGCTCGCCTGGCATCAGCGCAGGTCCGCTCATGCCAGGCGTTTTGAAAACTCTGAGCGGAGCGCCGGCGTTTTTTCTCACCCTATCGACTTTACGGAGAGGTAATAATGAAAAAATTATTTACGATTGATGATATCGTTGTCGCTTTCATTTCGGCGCTGGGCTACGGCTTCGGCGAGACGATCTCGAAGCTTTTCGGCTGGCCGGAGCTTTTGTGCTACGCCGCAAGCTTTGTTGTCGGTCTTGTATTCTCGGAGATCATCAACAAGATCGCCTTCAGCAAGGCGGTCCAGAAAAAGCCGATCAACCGGATCCTTACCTATGTTTCGGTCTTTCTCATCTTTCTGATCGCCCAGTACATCTCCACCCGGTGGATGGGCGTGTCCATGCTCGCTTACGTCAAGGACGAGCTTCTCGGCGTGATCGGCATGCCCATTCTCGGCTTTGCGGTGAACATGCTCATCCGCGGCCTTCGCGTCCGGAAGATCCGCAAGCTCTACGGGGACGGGAGCGAGGGCTATGTCTTCGATGTCAAGGGCAAGGTCATCGAGGAGTTGAACAGGCAGAACCAGGCCGTCCAGGGCAAATACAGCGCCGATTGCGCGGTAAAGACAAGAACCGGCACCTATGTCGGGGAAAAGTACAAGAAGACCATCTGCTATCTGGGTATCCCCTACGCCAAGCCCCCCGTCGGCGAGCTCAGATGGAAGGCCCCCGAACCGCTCCCTGACTCGGAGGACGTGTTCGAGGCGAAAAATTTCGGCGCGTCGGCCATACAGGTCGAACACAAGGGCTCGCTTCTCAAGCAGCACCGGCAGAGCGAGGACTGCCTCAGCCTGAATATCTGCGTCAACACGCGGAAAACAAAGGCCAAAAGGCCGGTGCTTGTGCTGTTCCACCAGGGCGACTTCTCTTACGGCGGCTCTGCCGATCCCCTGCTGTACGGGGCCAACTATGTGATCAGCCATCCGGACGTTGTGTTTGTAAGCTTCAACTACCGTCTGGGTATTTTCGGCTTCATTGATTTCTCCGAGGTCCCCGGCGGGGAGGCTTATCCCGACGCCCTGAACCTGGGGCTTCTCGATCAGATCGCGGCGCTGAAATGGATCAAAGAAAACATCGCCGCTTTCGGCGGTAATCCCGACAAGGTCACGGTGCTGGGCTTTGAATCCGGCGCGGCCTCCATCTATCTGCTCTCCGCCTGTGAAAAGGCAAAGGGACTGTTCCAGAAGGCATTCCTGTTTGACGGGAACCCTGCGTCTGTCTACGCCTCTCCCGAGCCGTCCAGGGCTCTGGCGAAAAAGCTGCTCAGGGAAACCGGGGCCTCCACGATGCAGGAGCTTTCACAGCTCAAAACGGAGGCTCTCAAGGACGCCGCGCAGAAGCTCTGGCAGAACATGAGCGCTCCGACCTGCGACGGTGTGCTGATCCCGGCGGACATCTATCGCGCCGCTCAGGAGGGCGCCGCCTCCGACATCAAATTCGTCATCGGCTTCCCGAGCAACGAGGCGCAGGTATTTCGCTCCGTGCTCGGAGATCAGAACTATGCCGATCTCATCAACGGGTCCGTGGCCGAAATCAAAGCCATTACAGCCGGTCCCACTGCTGACGCGATACAGGCGTATATTGACCGTGAGGCCGCGTCCTCGACCGAGCTTGAGGCGAAATCGAAGCTTGTCGAGCAGTGGAACGCCCTGTGCATCTAC
>CADBYZ010000025.1 GCA_902799075.1 Oscillospiraceae bacterium
TTGATGAACTGATGAAACAAGAAACGGCATGACCTATGCCATGCCGTTCCAAAAATACGTTAAAACAGTCTTACGGGTGGCGGCCTCCCCGGCGGCCCGGCAGAGAAAAGTCAAAAATATGAATTTGCCCCGGGCGAACACGCAGCATCATACGTTTTCGCCAGGGGCTGTTTACAATATTCGAGTCTATACCGCGCGGGCCGCCGTGGGCGTCGGCCCCTACGGTGTTGATATTATAGAATCTCCATGAAGGGATTATTTACACTGCTTTTTGTTTATTATCCTGTCACCGTATCATCTCTTCAAATTCGTCCTCGCTTATAATCCGGATGCCGAGGCTTTCCGCCTTGGTGAGCTTGCTGCCCGCGTTCTCGCCCGCGAGGACGAAGCTTGTCTTCTTCGATACCGAGCCGGAGGCCTTGCCGCCGTTTGCAAGGATAAGCTCTTCGATCTGCCTGCGGTCATAACGGCTCAGCGTTCCGGTGACAACGATGGTCATGCCGTCAAGCTTGCCGGACAGGCGCTGCGTCTCCGGCATGGTCATATTCACACCGGCGGCGTGCAGCTTTTCCATAACGATCTTCGTCTCATGATTATCAAAAAAAGCCCGAATACACTGTGCCGTCGTGGGGCCGATGTCTTGAATTTCAGCCAGGGCCTCCTCGGGCGCACCCGCAAGCTCTTCAAGGGAGCGATAGTTTTCCATCAAGGTGCGCGCTGTCGCGCCCCCCACATTCCGGATTCCGAGACCAGTCAGAAGTTGAACCGGGCTGTTTGTCTTGGAATCCTCGATATTTTTCAGCAACTTGTCCGTGTTTTTGACCTTCCCGACAGTCCCCTTTTCAATCAGCTCGTCCCGGTAATTCTTCAGAGAATAGATGTCCGCATAGTCATGAAGATAACCTTCCTTAACGAGTGTATCGATCAATGTTTCGCCAAGCCCCATGATATTCATGGCGTTCCTGCCGCAGAAGTAGGAGATCGTCCTTGACACCTGCGCCGGGCAGGCCGGACTGATGCAGCGGATATCAGCCGTGTCCTCCTCCCTTATAAGCGTCTCCCCGCAGACCGGGCAAACCATGACCGGCTTGAAAACCTGTGCCGGTTCCCGCACAACAGCGCCGAGCTTCGGGATGATATCCCCGGATTTGCGCAGCCAGTACTGCCCGCCGAGGCCGATATGTCCCTGCTCGATATAGTCCTGATTGTGCAGCGTCACGCGGGACACATCGGTGCCGCAAAGCCGCGCGGGCTTTCCGGTCTCCGCGTCGCTCACATGGCCGACAAAACCGATCCTGCCTGTTCTGCCGACGGTCATCTCGATCTCATCCATCGTGACAACGCGCTCTTCCGGCGGGTATTTATAGGCGATATGCCCACTGGAATACTTGCTGCCTGCCGGGAAGTCCGCCCGTAGGGCAACATCGTCAAGCTTTATGACAGCGCCGTCGATGTCATAGGGAAGCCCAGCGCGCATCTCGCCGATCTCCGTAATAGCAGCAAGCACCTCCTCTTTTGTCCGGCACAGCTTGTGAAACACCACCGGCACACCGGCCTTCGCCAGAGCGTCAAGCGCTTTCGTATGACTGGCCATAAACGAGCGGGGCTCGGATGCCTGAATGTTAAAAACAAAGTAACTCAGGCCGCGCTCACGGGTGATGGCGGGATTGAGCTGCCGCAGAGCTCCTGCCGCAAGATTGCGTGGGTTTGCCGCAGGCTTCTTCCCCGCCTCCTCCATCATCTCATTGTAGCGGAAAAAGGATGCGTGCGTCATATAGACCTCGCCGCGCAGCTCAAGAGAGGTGCAGGGAATATCCAATGTCCGCTTTACATCGTCGATCACAAGCGCGTTTTCTGTCACCTTCTCGCCGATCTCCCCATCGCCCCTTGTGGTGGCAAGGAAGAGCTGCAGCGGGCTTTTGTCGGATGCAAGGCGAGAATAGGAGGTGGACATGGTCAGGCCGTCGATCTTCTGTTCAACAGAGAATGCGCAACCCGGATGCATCTCATGCACCTTGTCGACCCACTCCGCAACAGCTTCATAGGTGAATACGTCCTCAATCGACAAAAGCGGGGTGCTCAGTTCCACCTTTTCTCCCGCTTCGCGCTTGCTCACGCCGCCGATCACCTGGGAGGGAGAATCGGGGCGGACCCACTCGGGATGCTCCCGCTCGGCGTTTTTCAGGCTCTGCATGAGCTGGTCATATTCATAGTCGTCAATGACAGGCGCATTGAGATTGTAATACCGGTCCATATGATAGCGGATCGTCGCCACCAGGCCGTCATATTCGTTCTTAGTCATGTGCGTGCTCCTGTTCTCTTACGGTATATTCAGATAGGTCTCGGGCACCTTGCCGACGACCACGACATCCGCGATCATGACCTCGGTCACGACCTGGGCGCTCTCGGTGCCCCAGGGGATGAGGATGTCGATATCCACGATGATCTCCAGATTGATCTGGTGTTTGGTCTGGTTGATGCCCGCCGTCACCACGTTGTTCTGAAACGCCACATGGGACGAGGTCATCATGATGATCTCCTCCGGCACGCCGGGGCCGCGCCCCATCAGGAGACTTACTCCGGTGAGGTTCCCCAGCGGGACGCTCACATTCAGCGTGCGGTTCTCTGTCGCCCCGACCACGCGGTCGAGGATCTCCGCGGACAGGGCGTTGATTTTCGCCATGTTGGAGCTCACGGCGGTGATCTCCCCGGCCTCGTTCTTCTCGAGCGACACGAAGGTCTCCGCGTCATAGTCCCCCTCCGCCATCACTTCGGCGATGACGGCGTTGACCTGCGCGGTCACGATATCGCAGGCGTCGGAGACCGCGATGCGGCAGGAGATCTTATTGAAAAACACGGCGGCCCCGGAGAGAAAGACGCAAAGGCCGATCAGCAGGAGCAGGAGCGTGAGCCCCGTCCCCACCTGCCTTGCGGCGGGGCCGACGTTGTAACGGTAACGCTTTTTCGGTCGATAATACCTGCGGTGCATGGGTATCACCCCCATACACCCAGTATATGCGGCTTACTTGTCCATCATGGCGCTGACCGCCATCATGATGCCGAGCCTGCCGGATTCGTAGGTCAGGCCGCCCTGCATGTAGACGATGTACGGCTCGCGGATGGGGCCGTCGGCGGAGAGCTCGATGGACGAGCCCTGGATGAAGGAGCCCGCCGCCATGATGACCGGGCAGTCGTAGCCCGGCATGGCCCAGGGCTCGGGCGTGACGTAGGAGTCCACCGGGGCGCCCGCCTGAATGCCGAGGCAGAAGCGCTTCATGTTCTCAGGGCTGCCGAGCTTCACCATCTGGATGATATCCGAGCGCGGCTCGAGGGCCGAGGGGGAGCTTTCGATGCCGAGCTCCTCCATCATGGCCGCGCAGAAGCAGGCGGTCTTGAGCGCCTGGGCCACCACATGCGGGGCCATGAACAGGCCCTGGAACAGCAGGCGGTTGCTGCCGAGGCTGGAGCCGCACTCGCCCCCGATGCCGGGGGTGGTCAGGCGCATGGCGGCGCGCTCCACAAGCTCGGCCTTCCCCGCGATATAGGCCCCCGTCGGGGCGATGCCGCCGCCGGGGTTTTTGATGAGCGAGCCCACCATGAGATCCGCGCCCACATTGCCGGGCTCGACGGTGTCGGTAAACTCGCCGTAGCAGTTGTCGACCATGACATGGACGGCGGGATTGACGGCTTTGACGGTCTCGACGATTTTGCCGATCTCCCGCACCGTCAGGCTCCTGCGGTCCTCGTAGCCGCGGGAGCGCTGGATCATGACGCCCGCGACGTTCTCGTCCTTGACCGCCTCCGCGATGGCAGCATAGTCGGGGCCGCCGTCGGGGGCAAGCTCCACCTGCCCGTAGCCGATGCCGTAGAATTTGAGGGAACCGAAGCTGTCGCCGGAGATGCCGATGGCCGTGCGCAGGGTGTCGTAAGGCGTGCCGGTGACGGCGAGGATCTTCTGCCCCGGCTTTGCCAGGGCGAACATAGCGGCCGTCAGGGCGTGGGTGCCGTTGACAAACTGGATGCGCACCAGCGCCGCCTCGGTGCCGAACACGTCGGCGTAGATCTTATCCAGGGTCTCGCGGCCCAGATCGTCATAGCCGTAGCCGGTGGTCCCGGCAAAGCAGGCGTCCGAGACGCGGTGGTCCTGAAAGGCCTCCATGACCTTGCGGGTATTCTCCCTGGCAACCGCGTCGATCTCCCGAAAGCGCGCGCTCAGCTTTGCCTCCGCTCGCTCCGCCATGTCGTATACTTCGGGTTTGATGTCTGAAATCTTCATGTTTACTCCGTTTATTCCAGCTCCATGATGATGGATTTATAGTATCTGCCGCGCTCGGCAAAGTTTTTGAAGTGGTCGAAGGAGGCGCAGGCTGGGGAAAAGAGCACGGTGTCCCCCTCCTGCGCAGCGTTTGAGGCTGCAAGGACGGCGGTTTTGAAGTCCGGGTCCATCTCGATTTTAAGGCCGCTGTCCGCCCGTTTCGGGGAGCTCATGATCGCGGCGCGTATCTTCTCCGCCGTGTCGCCGGTGAGGAAGACGGCTTTCGCGTACTCGCACAGGGCGTCGCCCAGCTCGTCAAAGGGGATGTGCTTGTCGTAGCCGCCCGCGATCACAATCGGTTTTTTGCGCATGGCCCGCAGTCCCGCGATGGTGCGGGTGGGGCTTGAGCCGATGGAGTCGTTGATGTAGGTCACGCCGTGCAGCGTGCGCACGATCTCAAGCCTGTGCTCCACCCCGGCAAACTCCCGCGCGATCTTCGCGCAGATCTCGTCCGGAACAAGCCCCTCCGTCACGGCAAAGGCTGTCAGGTAGTTGAGCACATTGTGCTCGCCGGGAATCCTGATCTCGGATTTCGGCAAAATGGGCCGTTCCTCTCCCCCGCTGACCCGTGTCAGGACGCCGTCCCTGAGATACGCGCCCTCGGAAACTCTCTGCCTGTCGGAGAAGTGTGTGACGCGTGCCCTGGCAAAGCTCTCGTAATAGGGCGTGTGCGCGTCGTCCGCGTTCAGGATCAGGCGGCAGTCTTCCGTCTGGTTTATCAGGATTTCGCGCTTTGCGTCGATGTAATCCTGAAAATCCCTGTGCTTATCCAGGTGGTTCGGCGTCAGGTTCGTGATCACCGCGATGTCCGGGCGGCAGCGCATGCTGTGAAGCTGGAAGGAGCTGAGCTCGAGGACGACAATGTCATCGGGCCGCATGTCCGGGATCTCGCACAGGAGGGGGTTTCCGATGTTGCCGCCGAGGTGCACGCGATAACCCGCAGCCTTCAGCAGCTCCGAGACGATGGTCGAGGTCGTGGTCTTGCCGTCGCTGCCGGTGATGGCGATGACCCTGCAGGGGCAGAGGGCAAGGAAGACCTCCATCTCCGAGGTGAGCACGCTGCCGCGCGCCTTTGCCGCCTCTAAATGCGGATCAAAAGGCATGAGCCCCGGCGTGCGAAACAGGATGTCGTGATCGAGGCCCTCCAGATAGTCGGGGCCGAGCTTCAGCTTCGCGCCGAGGGCTTCCAGGCGCTCCGCCTCGCCTTCCATCTGTTCGCGCGTGCGCATGTCACAGGCTGTCACATCGCAGCCGTGGGCGCACAAAAGCTCGATGAGCGGCACATTGCTCACGCCGATGCCGAGCACCGCGAGCCGCTTTTCCTTGATGCTCTCCACATATTCGTCCAGGGTCATAGCTGCCACCTCACATCAAACGCTAACTAAATTAGTATAACGCTTTTTCGTTTTTATTACAAGAATAATGTTGACTTGCGCGGCGAAACTGAGTAAAATAAGCCCCGTGAGTCGGCCGAACGACCGCGGGCACAGGGCGAAAGCCCGTGCGTGAGGAAAGTCCGGGCTCCGCAGGGCAAGGATAACGGGTAACGCCCGCCAGGGGTGACCCTCGGACAAGTGCAACAGAAATAGTCAGCCGGGAGAAATCCCGGTCAAGGTGGAAAGGTGGGGTAAGAGCCCACCCGTCGCATGGAGACATGTGGACGCTGTAAACTCTATCCGGAGCAACACCGTGGTACGGGGACATAAAGGCCGGCCCGGCCGTCCCCAGGAGGTGGCTTGATCCCGTCGGCAACGGCGGGACTAGATAGATGGTCGTTTAAGACAGAACCCGGCTTACAGACCGGCTCACACCAAAAAAGAGGGGCTGAATGTCCCTCTTTTTGTCATCCTGAGCGAAGCGAAGCTATGACAAAAGGGGCTGTGAGAAAAGTCCCCCTTCATCAAGAACACAGGAATATCAACACCGTAGGGGCCGACGCCCCGGCGGCCCGGCAGAGAAAAGCTCAAAACATGTATTCGCCCCCGGCAAATTCGTACAGTAGTACGTTTTTGCCGGGGGTTGCTTCATGATTTTGGTCTGTACCGCACGGGCCGCGTGATAAGCGTCGGCCCCTACATTGTCTATTGACTTTTTTCAAAGCCCCTTTTTTATCTTTTTCAATTATTTGATTTCCAGTCTGCGGCTGGCGGGGATCTCGGCTGCCTTCTTCGGCAGCGTCACGGTCAGCACGCCGTCGTTATAGGCGGCCTCGATGCCGTCGACATTGATGCCGGAGACATCAAAGCTGCGGGAGAAGGAGCCGTAGAAGCGCTCGCGCTTGATGTAGTTGTCCTTCTCTTCCTTGTTGTCGGCCTTGCGCTCGGCGCTGATGGTCAGGCAGTCGTTTTCAATGTCGATCTTAATGTCTTCCTTGTTGAAGCCGGGCAGCTCGGACTCGAGCTTGAAGGCGTCGCCGGTGTCGATGACATCGGTGCGGAAGGCGGTGACGGCGGGCGCGCCGGTCATGAAATGGCGGTCCATCTCATCGAACATGCGGAAGGGGTCGAAGGCGCTCATGCCGCGGGAATGACGATCAAAAGGAATCAGTTCAAACATCTCTATATACCTCCATAATTTTAATTACACATTTAATTTTTCGGATCAAACTTTATCTCTCTCGTTTGATTCTGTATATAAGATACCGCACAATTATGAAGAAATATAGCGTTATATATGAACAAAATATGAATATTAGCACTCTCGCAAGAAGAGTGCTAATACTTTAATCCTTATAAATTCGCTTGACACGCGGCGACAGCGCCGAGGTCAGGCCGCAGCCCTCGTCACGGTTGACCATGGCCGCGATCTCCTGGGATGACAGAAAATTACCCGTGGAATCATAGCCGAAGAAGGTGACCTCGTCGCCGACCCTGCAGGCTGTCCCCGTCACGTCGATCATGCACTGGTCCATACAGCAGCAGAGCATCTTGCAGCGCCTCCCGCCGGCCAGTACCGGCGCGTGGATCTCAAACAGCTTCTGGTTCAGCCCGTCTCCGTAGCCGACGCCGACGGTGGCAACCACAGTCTCCCTTTCCAGCGTGACCCCAGCGCCGTAACCGAGCTTCTCCCCCGCGGGACGTTTCTTCACCTGCGTGATGAAGGCGCGGAAGCTGGCAATTTCGCGAATCGAGCCGTCCGGGTTTTCCGGCCTGTCCATGTACAGCCGCCGTCCGCAGCGCACCGCGTCCAGATTATACGCGGGATGATTCTCCGTTGAGGCCGAGCATCCCATATGACACATCGGAATGGAAATGTGTGTTTTCAGGTAACGGACAGCTTCCATAAAAGCGGCGAATTCCTCCTGATTAACAGCATCGTTTCTCACATCGGAAAAATGGGAAAAGGCGCCGGTGATTTCTATATGCTCCCCCCACGCGGAAAGCTCCCCGACCAGCGCATCCAGCTCTTTCGGTTCAAAGCCGATACGGTGCAGGCCTGTGTCGATCTTGATCTGCCCTTTTGCTTTTTTCCCGAGCCTTGCGGCTGCGTCCGCCAGAGCCGGGATAAAGCCGATATGTCCGCAGGCAAGCGTGAGTTCCGCCTCCACTGCGGCGCGCAGCTGAAACGGCAGGGCCCCGCCCATGACGAGGATCTCTCTGTCGATCCCGGCCTCGCGCAATTGCAGGCCCTCGCTCACATGTGCCACCGCAAGGGTACGGATTGCAGGATTTTCACAAAGAGTCCGCGCCACCGGAACAAGGCCCAGCCCGTAGGCGTCATCCTTTAACACCGGGATGAGCTCGGTATCTCTCCCGAGCCCTGCCAGTATGGTCCGTACATTTTCGCGCAGGAGCGCCCTGTCAACGAGCAGATAAGAGTTGAAATTGGATATATTCACTTTGTTATTCATTTTTGACTGTCCCACTTTCGCACGGCGCCTTGCGCGTCCGGAAGATTGCGGATAAAATTATAAAGCATTTTTCGCTTCTTCGCAAGAAGAATCTGTAAAATAGTATGGGCTATTCTCAAGCGGGACAAGAGAAAGCTGCGAAGTGACCGCGGCAAAGCTGACAGGATGTTTCCCGTTTGCCGGGTTCAAGCGGCCGCATGCACACAGCCGCGCCGCAGTCAACTTTCATTTTGCCGAAAAACACGTTGAACTTCACTCCGCTTTTTTGCATAATTATCTATTGACATTTGAATAGTCCGGGCGTTATACTATGTTCATCTCGAAAAACGTAAAGGAGATTAACAAAACATGAAAAGATTTGCATTTGTTCTGGCGCTTGTCATGGTGCTGACGCTCGCCTTCGGCAGCGCTTCCGCTTTTGCCGCCGACAAGTTGGTTCTCGGCACCTCCGCCGATTACGCCCCCTTCGAGTTCATGTACCCCGACGACAAGGGCAACCTGGTCTACGGCGGCATTGATGTCGATGTGGCCAAGTACATCGCCGAGTTCACCGGCAAAGAGCTCCAGGTTGAGAACATGGGCTTTGACTACCTGCTGGCAAGCCTGCAGAAGGGCGATTTCGACATGGTCATCGCCGCCATGGAGAGCAGCGAGGAGCGTCTGAGAGCCGCCGATTTCTCCGACCCCTACTTCACCGACTATCCGCCCATGATCCTTGTAAGGGCTGATGAAGCCAAGGATTACACCGCTGTCGATTCCTTCAAGGGCAAGTCCGTCGGCGCGCAGACCGCCACCACCAAGGAGGGCATCGTCCGCGACGATCTGACCGGCGCCAACCTCGTCTCCCTGCAGAACGTGAACGACCTGGTCAACCAGCTCGTCAACAAGAAGATCGACGCGGTTGTTCTTGACGGCGCCGTTGCCATGCAGTTTGCAGCCACCAACAGCGATCTGGTCGTCGCTTCCGTTGACCTCGGCGAGGCTTATCCCTACTGCGTTGCCGTTGCCAAGGGCGACCCCAAGGGCCTGCTGCCCGGCATCAATGAGGCCATCGCCGACATGGTCGCCAAGAACAAGGTCGAGGAGTTTGTGGCTGCCGCCGACGCTCTGGCAGACGTTGCGCAGGAAGTCACCGCCGAGTAATCAACTCTCAAATCATACACTTATTATAAATCTACAAAGCCTCATTTGAGGCTTTGTAGATTCATGTTATCGTAGAAACAGAAAGGATGCTGTCCCTATGTGGTGGAGCAATCTCTTTAAGAACATGAGTCCGGCAAGCTTTTTCAATTTTTCCTTTTTGCCTAAATACGCCGCCTTCTTTATACAGGGCATTGAATACACGCTGCTGCTGGCGGTGGTGTCGGTGCTGCTGGCGGTGCTGCCCGCGCTGCTGCTGGCCCTGATGCGGTTGAGCAAGAGCAGGCTGGTGCGCGGCATCTCCGGGGCATATATCGCGGTCTTTCGCTCCACCCCCCTGCTGGTGCAGCTGTCGATCATTTATTTCGGCCTGTTCGGCGTGATCAATATTCCGCGCTACTCGCTGTTCGGCTTTGTGGATCTGAGCCGTTTTATCCCGGGCGTGGTCGCGCTGGCGCTCAACTCCTCGGCTTACGTGGCGGAGATTTTCCGCGCCGGTATCCTGGCGGTGGACGCGGGCCAGATGGAGGCCGCGCGCTCGCTGGGACTTTCCAAGTTTGACGGGATGCAGCTCGTGGTCCTTCCCCAGGCCATCAAGAACGTTTTGCCCGCGCTGGCAAACGAAATCGTCACCATGGTCAAAGAGAGCTCGATCTGCTCTACTCTCGGCATGGCGGAGCTGATGTTCGGCGCTAAGGCCGTCGCCTCCTCCACCTATATCACGCTCGCCCCGTATACCCTGGCGGCATTGATTTACTTCTGCATCAATTACCCGGCTTCCAAGGCGATTGAGGCCATCGAAAGGAGGATGCGCCGTGGCGACAAGCAATGAAGTCATTCGTGTTGAACACGTGGTCAAGGAGTTTGAGGGCGGTATCAAAGCGCTGGACGATTGCAGTCTGTCCGTCAATCGCGGCGAAGTGGTCGCGATCATCGGCCCCTCCGGCTCCGGCAAATCCACAATGCTGCGCTGCCTGAATCTTCTGGAGATCCCGACCTCCGGCAAGGTGATCGTGGACGGCGTGGATATCACCGACGAGAAGATCAACCTGGACCAGCACCGCCGCAAAATGGGCATGGTGTTCCAGCACTTCAACCTTTTCCCCCACATGACGGTCAAGAAAAACATCACGCTGGCGCCCGTCCGCCTAAAGCTCAAAACCCAGAAGGAGGCCGACGAGACGGCCATGAAGCTGCTCGAGCGCATCGGGCTTGCCGACAAGGCGGGCTCCTATCCCGCGATGCTCTCCGGCGGTCAGAAGCAGCGTATCGCCATTGTCCGGGCGCTCGCCATGGAGCCCGAGGTGATGCTGTTTGACGAGCCCACCTCCGCGCTGGACCCGGAAATGGTCGGCGAAGTACTGGATGTGATGAAGGAGCTTGCCAAAAGCGGCATGACCATGGCGGTCGTGACGCATGAGATGGGCTTTGCGCGCGAGGTCGCGGACCGTGTGATCTTCATGGACAGCGGCAAGATCGTGGAGGTCAACACCCCGAACGAGCTCTTCGACCATCCGCAGAACCCGAGAACAAAGCTGTTCCTGTCCAAGGTACTGTAAGCGGGCCTGTGAAAAAGTATCCCGCTTCAAGAACTCAGTAATATCAACAGCGTAGGGGCCGACGCGGCCCAGGCCGGCCTCTCTTGCCCCTTTGGGGCAATTCACCTTCCCCTCGGCGGCCCGTCATAGAAAGCTCAATAATTACACGTATCCCCGGCAAATACGCCACATTTGTGCGTTTTCGCCGGGGATTTCTGCGTGTTTTTGGTTGTTCCGCACGGGCCGCGTGATAAGCGTCGGCCCCTACAATGTCAACTGACTTCTTTCACAGCGTCTTTTTTTATTCGTCCGGCTGCTGTCCGTCGTGCGCCTTCCAGGCGCATTCCGTGATGCGCATGTCGGTAAACACGGCCGTGAAGCTTGAGTCCTCCGGGCTGCAGGCGTAGAGGCCGAAGCGGATCTTCCCCGCGCCTTCCCACATGTGGCAGACACGCATCTGACTGAAGTGCTCGCCGTCCCGGGAACACTCGATGCAGTAGTCGTCCTCCCTGCGGCTGAAGCGATACCACATCACCTTCACGTCCGCCGGGATCGCGGTGGTCGCCCAGTCGGAATACCCGTGGTTGGTCACGACGGAGCCGAGGTGCTGAAAGCTCTCGTTTTCGTACTCGACCGAGCCCTTCATCCAGTTCCCGGCATCCAGGTACATCACGATCCCGCACTGGTCAAAGCGGTGGTGGCTGCCGCTGAAATCGGTTTTCACGACGAAGGAAAAGAACTTCTCCTCCGTCTCCGTTTGCAGGACCGGGGCGTTATCGTTGCGGAAATGATAATAGGTGCGCTGCCAGAGGTCCGTGTGCGGCGCGGTCGTGATCGTGATGCGGTCTTCCGAGATGCTGTAATCCGCGGGTTCTCTGGTCCATTGCAGGTTCTCGATCATGGTTGTTTTCCTCTCTTATATCCGGAATTACAAAAGCCCGCCGGCCGTGGATAGCACCAGCCGACGGGCTCTCTGGGTTAATCTTACATCAGGCTGCGGTAGAGGGCGGCGATCTCTTCGACGCTGGTGTCGCGGGGGTTGCCGGGGCAGCAGGCGTCGGCGAAGGCGGACTCGGAACAGTACAAGACCGGCTTTTTCAACCTGTCTTTGATGACACGCGCAATATCATTCAAGGAATCTTGAGCCCCGTTTAACCCAAATCGGCGCGTTGCAAAATCCACCTTTCGCATAATCGTCCGTGAATACCGTAGGGGCCGACGCCCCGGCGGCCTGGCAGAGAAAAGCTCAAAACCTGTATTCGCCCCCGGCAAATTCGTACAGTAGTACGTTTTTGCCGGGGGTTGCTTGCTTGATTTTGGTCTGTACCGCACGGGCCGCCGAGGGCGTCGGCCCCTACATTGTCTATTGACTTTTTTCAAAGCCCCTTTTCTGGTGCGGGTAACAGGGGTCGAACCTGCACGCCTTGCGGCACGGGAACCTAAATCCCGCATGTCTGCCAATTCCATCATACCCGCCTGTGAAAACTACGAAAAAAGCCTATTGCAAACGCAACAGGCTTTTTTGTGGAGCGGCTTACGAGGCTCGAACTCGCTACCTCCACCTTGGCAAGGTGGCGCTCTACCGGATGAGCTAAAGCCGCATCAACAACGCTGATAATTATAGCACATAAGAAAAATTTGTCAAGTCTTTTCTGATCGTTTTTTCTCCGATCCGCGGCAGGGCACACGGCGGTCCCCTGCCGCGGATCCATTTTTATTTTTCCTGTTTCTCCTGCTTTTCCGTGCTGTCCGCCGCCGTGGGCACGGAATCGATCATGGACGGCGGGAAGAAATCAAAGAAGGTGTTGGTCCCGGTGCACTTCGGGTATGCCGCCACATCCCAGCGGTACATGCCCCAGAAGGTCTCATCGTTCTGCATGAAGCCGAGAGCCGGGCCGCCCTTGGCGCACTGGGTGATATCCACATGATAATAGCTGTCGTCGATGCGGACGATGTTCCAGCAATGCTCCTTCCAGTCGTGCTGGCCGTAGACGATGCGGCAGTCGACCCCCAGCTGGCGGCAGAGCTCCATATACCCGAAGGCAAGGCCCTCGCTGTCCGCCTCGCGCTTGATGAGGGCGGAATAGGCGCTGCCGGCTTCTTCGGATTCACCGTCGGCCAGGATGCGGCAGTTTTCCACGAGATAGCGGCAGGCGACATAGGCCCGCTCCACCTCGCTTGCGTCGGGGCGGTCGAGCTCGGCGAAGGGTTTGAACTCCTCGAGCTGTCTGCGGCAGCGGATGAGCTGCACATTGGACATGCCGTAGTCGATCTGGATCTCATACAGGCGCTGTGTGCCCGCGCCGCTGAAGACGTTCACGATCGCCTCCGGCTTTTTCGGCACGACGGTGGGGTTGTCGCGGTAGGCCTTGGTGACCTGGGCCGCCATATCCTCCGCGGAAAAGCCGCTGCGTCCGACCAGGAGCGTCAGGGTCTGCATGCCCTTCTGCATGGCGCTTAGGATGGCGGCCTCCGCTTCCGAGGAAAAGCCCAGGTACACGATCTGCTTCGGGCTGACGCTGACCTTGGAGTAGCTGATCTTGATATCGGCCTCGTTGATGGTGACGATTTTGTTGAAATCGTAGGAGATATTCTCCACGCAGTAGGCGCACAGGGCGTCCTCCGTGCGCACGGCCCAGCAGGCGTTTTCCAGGTCCTCCGCCGCGTCCCCCTCGTAGGAGGAGTCAAAGGCGATGCTGCCCTCCGTGCGCCCCTCGTAGGCCATGCTCAGAAGCGCCGACTTGAGGGCGCCCGCGCTGTGGACGGTGAGCCTGCCGCCGGTGAGGTTCTGTTCCTGCTCGGACGGCAGATAGTCGTGGATGGAGACGTATTCCTTGTCCAGCACGGAGCAGGCGCTCAGCTGAAAAGCCGCCGCTGCCGCCGTGACAAGACAGAGCAGTCTTTGTTTCATAGTCAGCGCACCTCGGATATGTTTTCAAAACCGTTGCCAAAGACGTTCTTGGCATTTGTGACGATGAAGAAGGCCTTTTCGTCGTAGGCCTTGACAAGGCGCTTGAGCTCGCCGATCTGCTGGCGCTTGATGACGCACATCAGCACCTCCCGGTGCGCGCCGGAATAGGCGCCCTTGCCCTCGAGCAGGGTCACGCCGCGGTGGAGCGTGCCGGAGACGATCTCTTTTGTGATCTCTTCGGTATGCTCGCTGATGATGTAGCAGATGCAGGCGTTGTCGATACCGTAAAGCACCAGGTCCACCACCTTGGTGGTGACGTACATGCAGATGAGCGAGTACATGGCGCTCTCATAGCGGCCCAGCACCATGGCGTAGGCCGCGATGATGATGGTGTCGAGGGAGAGCATGATGGTGCCGAAGTTGACGGAGGCAAGCTTCCTGCGCAGGATCTTGACCACGATGTCGATGCCGCCGGTGGTGGCGCCCACATAGTAGATCATGCCGAGGCCCGCGCCCTTGATGACGCCGCCGATGACGGCCGCGAGCATGGGATCGTCGGTGGCGATGATGCCGAAGCCCGCGAACAGGTCCACCAGCACGGAGCTCAGGCCCATGCCGAAGAGCGAGCCCACCATGAAGTCCAGCCCGAAATGCCGCCAGGCGATCAGAAACAGCGGGACGTTCAGCAGAATGGTCATCACGCCGACGGGAAAGCCCGTGAGCTGGTTTACGATCATGGCCGTACCGACGACGCCGCCGGAGGTGATGTTGTTGGGGTACAGGAAGAATTGGAAGCCGATGGCATAAAAGACGCAGCCGAGGACGATGGTCAGGTATTTGCGCACAAGATGCGGCAATCTGTTCTCCTTCAAGGCAAGTCTCCTCCCCTGTTATTCATCCAGCAGAGAGATCTGCTGTTCGTTTCTGTCCTCGCCCCTGAGGACGGCGCCCGCGCCGGGCAGGCTCTTCACCCGGTAGCGGGCGGGGTTTGTGATGCCGGAGTCCTCCAGCGTCTCCGCCCGGTCGAGGAAGCGCCTGGGCTTGAGACTCATGACGTTGACGCCCTGGGTCGTGCGGCTGGTCTTGGGCTGGAGCTGGGCGGTGTTGAAGATGAGGGCGCGGCCGTCGGAGGAATGGCAGACAAGCTCCAGCTCCTCGTTGAGCATAAACACCGCCTTCACCGGGCTCTTGTCCGAGCAGGCGTTTACCAGCTTGCGGCGGTTGGTCTTGGTCTCGTAGGCGCTGAGCTCGATGCGCGCGGCCTTGCCGTTTTCAAAGATCAGCAGCAGGTGCTTGGTATAATCCCCCGGCAGGAGCATGGCGAGGATGTTCTCCCCCTCGTCCATCTGGAGCTTCGCCGGCAGATAGACGCCGAGCTGGGAGGCCTTGCCGTCCTCAAAGTCCGCGGCCCTGGCCTTGTACATCTGCTGTTTATCGGTAAGAAACAGGAGTTCCGCGCGGTTCGTGGTCTCGTAACTGACCGCCAGCTCGTCGCCCTCTTTATATTTCTGCTCCCCGCTCATGCGCAGGGACTGGGCGGTGATCTTCTTGAAGTAGCCCTCCTTGGACAGGAAGACCGTGACGGGGTAATCCTCCACCGTCTGCTCCTCGCTGTACTCCTCGATCTCGTTTGCGTAGACAATGCCGGTCTTTCTCGGCTCGCCGTACTTCCTGGAGATCTGCTTTAATTCGTCGACGATGATGCCGCGCAGCTTCCGGCGGTTGTTGACGATGCTCTCGAGCTCCTCGATGTCCTTTTCGAGGTCGGCGGTCTCGGCGGTGCGCTTTAAGATATACTCGCGGTTGATGTTGCGAAGCCTGATCTCCGCCACGTACTCTGCCTGTACCTGGTCGATGCCGAAGCCGAGCATCAGGTTCGGCACCACGTCGGCCTCCAGCTCCGTGCCGCGGATGATCTCGATGGCGCGGTCAATGTCGAGCAGGATCTGCTCCAGGCCCTTCAATAAGTGGAGCTTCTCCTTCTTCCTGTTGAGGTCGAAGTACACGCGGCGGCGCACACAGTCGGTACGCCAGGCGGTCCACTCCTCCAGGATCTCCCCCACGCCCATGACGCGGGGATTGCCCGCCACCAGGATATTGAAGTTGCAGGGGAAGGAATCCATCAGCGGCGTGAGCTTAAAAAGCTTCTGCATGAGCTTTTCGGGGTCGGTGCCGCGCTTCAGGTCGATGGCGAGGCGCAGGCCGCTCAGGTCCGTCTCGTCGCGCATGTCGTTGATCTCGCGGATCTTGTTCGCCTGAATGAGCTCGCGCACCTTGTCGATGATGGCCTCGGAGGTGGTTGTATAGGGGATCTCGTAAATTTCGATGATGTTCTCTTTTTCAACATAGCGCCAGCGCGCGCGCAGCTTGAAGCTGCCGCGGCCCGTGCGGTAGATGCTCTCCATCTGGGCGCGGTCGTAGATGATCTCGCCGCCGGTGGGAAAGTCCGGCGCGGGCATGGTGCTGAGAAGATCGTGCTCGGGGTCGCGGAGCCAGGCGACCGTGGTGTCGCAGACCTCGGCGAGGTTGAAGCCGCAGATCTGGCTTGCCATGCCGACGGCGATGCCGAGGTTGGAGGACACCAGCACGTTCGGGAAGGCGGTGGGCAGAAGCGTCGGCTCCTGGAGGCTGCCGTCGTAGTTATCCACAAAGTCCACGGTGTCCTTGTCGATGTCGCGGAAGAGCTCATTGCAGATGCCGGAGAGCCTGGCCTCGGTATAGCGGGGCGCGGCGTAGGACATGTCGCGGGAGTAGACCTTGCCGAAGTTGCCCTTGGAGTCCACAAAGGGCGTGAGCAGCGCCTGATAGCCCGCCGAGAGGCGCACCATGGTCTCGTAGATGGCCGCGTCGCCGTGGGGGTTTAACTTCATGGTCTGGCCGACGATGTTGGCGCTCTTGGTCCTGCCGCCGGTGAGTAACCCCATCTTGAGCATGGTATACAGGAGCTTGCGGTGCGAGGGCTTGAAGCCGTCGATCTCCGGGATGGCGCGGGAGACGATGACGCTCATGGCGTAGGGCATATAGTTTGTCTCGAGCGTCTCGGTGATGGGCTGCTCCAAAATCTCCGCCCGCAGGCCGACCACGTTGGGGTTATCGTATTTTTTCTTTTCTTCCTGCTTTTTTCTGGCCATGTTATCCTACTCTTATCGTTTGCTTTTTTTGACCTTTTTGCCCGTGGTGAGGCTGTGCTTGCACCTCGGGCAGGTCTCGATGGCGAGAACGCCGAGGATGATGTGCTTGCCGCAGTTGGGGCAGCGGCAGTATTTTGCCGCGATATAGATGATGGCGATGAACATCAAAAGCGTCGCCGCCGAGAAAAAGAACATCAGGCCCGGATTGTTTCTGGTAAAGGTTGCGAGCACCGCGGCGAGAAAGTCGCCGATCAGGAGCTTTTTCAGTAGCTCCCTGCCGCGCATGAAGCTGTTGATATAGGTATTCATAGCTGTCTCTCCCGTTATGATATATCCGCCAGGTCCAAAAACCGCGCGCCGAATTCGGAGATGTGGTTTTTCCGGCCCTCGAGATTGTCGCCCAGCAGGAGATCAAAAACCTCCGCCATGCGCTCGGCATCCTCGGGCATGACCTTGATAAGACGCCTCGTCTCCGGGTTCATGGTGGTCATCCACATCATGTCCGGGTCGTTCTCGCCGAGGCCCTTGGAGCGGTTGATCGTGGCCTTGGCGCCCTTGAGGGAGTCGATGATCTCGGTCTTTTCCCGGTCGGAATAAGCAAAGTACGTCTTGCCCTTCGACTCGATCTCATAAAGCGGGGACTCCGCGATATACACGTAGCCCTCGCGGATGAGGGTGGGCACAAGACGGTAGAGCATGGTGAGGATGAGCGTGCGGATCTGGAAGCCGTCCACGTCCGCGTCGGTACATATAATGACCTTGTTCCAGCGCAGATTGTTTATATCAAAGCTCGACACGTCCTTGATGTGCTTGTCCCTGACCTCGACCCCGCAGCCGAGCACCTTCATGAGATCGGTGATGACATCGCTTTTGAAAATGCGCACGTAGTCCGCCTTGAGGCAGTTTAAGATTTTGCCGCGCACGGGCATGATGCCCTGAAACTCCGCGTCCCGCGAAAGCTTGCACGCGCCGAGGGCCGAGTCGCCCTCCACGATGTAGATTTCCCTGCGGTCGACATCCTTGCTTCGGCAGTCGACGAACTTCTGCACGGGGTTTGTGATGCTGATACTGCCGGAGAGCTTTTTCTTCATGCCCTGGCGGGCGCGCTCGGCGGTCTCGCGGCTGCGCTTGTTGATGAGCACCTGCTCGGCGATGCGGTCGGCCTCGGGCTTGTTCTCGATGAAATAGACCTCAAGATTACTCTTGAAAAACTCGGTCATCGCGGTCTGGATGAAGCGGTTGTTGATGGCCTTCTTGGTCTGGTTTTCATACGAGGTCTGGGTAGAAAAGCAGTTGGTCACGAGGATCAGGCAGTCCTGCACGTCCTGGAACTTGATGGCGCTCTCGTTCTTCTGGTACTTGCCGAGGCCCTTGATGTAATTGTCGATGGCGGAGGTGAAGGCAAGCTTTGTCGCCTTGTCCGGCGCGCCGCCGTTTTCCAGCCACGAGGAGTTGTGGTAATATTCCAGGGCGCTGACCGTCTTGGAAAAGCAGAAGGCGGCGGAGAGCTTGACCTTGTACTCGGGCTTGTCCTCGCGGTCACGGCCCTTGCGCTCAGCCTGGATGAAGGTGGGGGCCGTCAAGGGGTTTTCGCCCGCAAGCTCCGCCACATAGTCCATGATGCCGTTTTCGTATACGTAATCGCGGGTGTCAAAGCCCTTGTCCCGCTCGATGCGGAGGCGGAACGTGACGCCCGCGTTGACCACCGCCTGGCGGTGCAGCACATCGTCGAAGTACTCCTCGGGGATGTTGATGTCGGTGAAGACCTCGAGGTCCGGCAGCCAGCGTATCGTCGTGCCGGTCTTTTTGGTATCGGCGGGCTCGATCTTGAGCTCCTGGCCCTTCTTGCCGACGGGCTTGCCCTTTTTGAAGTGGAGGGTATACTTGTTCCCGTCGCGCAGGACCGTCACGTCCATATACGCGGAGGCGTACTGCGTCGCGCAGGAGCCGAGACCGTTTAAGCCTAAGGAGAACTCATAGTCCCCGCCGTCGAGGTTATTGTACTTGCCGCCGGCGTAGAGCTCGCAGAAGACAAGCTCCCAGTTATAGCGCTTTTCGTTGGGGTTCCAGTCCAGCGGGCAGCCGCGCCCGTTGTCGGCCACCTCGATGGAGCCGTCTTTGTAATACGTCAGGGTGATGAGCTTGCCGTAGCCCTCACGGGCCTCGTCGATGGAGTTGGAGAGGATCTCGAATACCGCATGCTCGCAGCCGTCAAGCCCGTCGGAGCCGAAGATGACGCCCGGTCTTTTCCTGACTCTGTCCGCGCCCTTGAGCTGGGAGATGCTGTCGTTGCCGTAGTTGGGGGTATTGGCCATAGGATGAAACCTTTCTGCCCTGTCCGGGGCATATTACAAGCAATTTTAACTTGCGTAGTATAGCATATTTTTTTCATCATGCACACCACAATTCGGTTACATTTTGCGCGCTTATCCGCTTTCTCAGCGCGGGCGCGGGCGCTTTGTAAGCTGCCTTGTCGTCTTGCCCGCCTGATAGCCGAGGGAGTAGAGCTGTCCGCCGAGCTTCAATGCAAGCACCTTGTCCCTCGCGTCCAGTGCCCGGAGCCATTCGGCGAATATGCGCCGGGCCTCCCCCTCCCCCTTGGATCCCTCTCCCGATGTATCTGCGGATGGAGATAAAGATGTTGATGGAGATGCGGATGGAGATGCGGTTGCCGCTGTGGTTGGGGTTGCGGTTGCGGTTGCAGTTGCAGATGGATACGGGTCGATGTTTTCGTTAACGGGTGATATCGGCCCGATGTTTTCGTGATCGGAAGGTCTTGCGCGCATGAGCCGCCAATCGGCAAAGCTCAGACAGCTCTCCCCGCTTTTCTTCTTTTCCCTTGCGTAGACGGCGTACTGGCGCTGCTCGCGGGTCTCCTCATAGCGTTCGGCGTCCCGGTCGATCTTCGGCACCAGCATGTCGAAGGCCAGCCCCGTCATGGGGTCCAGCTCCGGAACGACGCCGTACTGCGCGTAATCCATGAGCGAGCGCAGCAGCACCCCGCACTGGATTTCATCCAGGCGGCTGATCGCCGGTCTCACCGCGTCGAAATAGAGCATCACGCCCGGGCGCTCCTTCTGCTTTATCGCCATAAGCGCCCTCCCCGTCCTATGCCGCCCATGATAAAGTCCATGCTTCCGCCCCTCTCTCTTGGTTTTTTAAGATGCCTCCAGAATATCATTTTATTTCTTAGATGTCAAGGGCGGGCTCCCCCTTTTTTAAGATTCGTGCAAAATGACAAAAAACGGGCCGGTTTTCACCGGCCCGTCCCCGCGGCCGCAGGCGTCTCCCCGTTCGGGCAAGGCCTTTGCCGCTTGACATTTTCCCGTTTTCGTTGTATTCCTATACAGGAACCACTCGTCGGGCTGTCTCTGTCTCGCCCGCCGGAAATCTGTCCGTGCTTAGTATGTGCGGGCGTGGGTACAATAATCAGGTAAGATTTGTCAGGTGATAAAATGGAAATGCTCTATACGGTCCTGCTCATTGCGGCTGTGCTTGTCGCGGCCTATGTGCTTATCAAAATCCTCGCCGCGCCCATCAAGAAGATTTTCAAGCTGCTCATCAACGCCGTGTGCGGCTTTGCGCTTTTGTTTCTCGCCAATTTTGTGGGCGGCTTTTTCGATTTTTCCATCCCGGTCAACCTTCTGACCTGCATCATCGCGGGCGCCTTCGGCATTCCCGGGGTGATTTTCCTCGTGGTGGTCGTGATGTTTTTTCTGTAATTTTTGATCATTGCAGCCGACGCTTTGCAGGGGCCGACGCCTACCCAAAGGGCACCAAGCCCGGCGGCCCGGCAGTAAAAAGTAAGTATTTTGCATTCACCCCCGGCGAATACGTAACATCATACGTTTTCGCCGGGGGCTGTTTCTTTTATTAGGGTTTATACCGCGCGGGCCGCCGGGGGCGTCGGCCCCTACGGTACTGTTTTCTCCGCTTATCAGTCCCGCAGCACGACGCAGTTCATACGCTTGCTGTAGGCCGTGCAGGCGTCGATGGCGATGATGCCCGGCGCCATATAGGGGCTGAAATCCGCGTCCGGGCCGAACTCCGTCCCCTTTCCCTCATATTTCGCGTGGCCGTAGGAGCAGTGAAAATGCCCGCAGACCACGGTCTTGTCCTCCGGCCGCGCGGTGCGCGCGGCGTCCATGGGATTGGTCCAGCGCGCCTCCCGCCAGGCGTCCGCGCCGGCCTCCCGCCAGTCCGGGTCGTAGGTCATGCCGCCGTACCAGCTCTGGCACGGGATCCAGGCGTGCGTGAAGATGTATTTTTTCGTCTCGTAATAATCCAGCATGGCGGGGATGATGCGCGTGCAGTAGGGCGTCTCGCGTCCGGCGCGGGCAAGCTCCATGTTGGCGCTCCAGCTGTAGCCCGCCGAAAGGCCCGTGAGCTGCTCGAGCGTGTCGTATGTCCCGTTTTGCACATGATGGCGCAGCGGTCTTCCGCGGTCGGCGGTGACCAGATCCTGAAACAGATCCTCATGATTGCCGCGCACAAGGATCGCCTCGCGCCGCTCCATCAGCTCCAGCACATACTCCTGCATGGAAAGCGCCTCCGGGCCGCGGTCAAAAAGATCCCCCAGAAGGATCAGCTTTTTCTCCTCCCGGTCGTCGAAATACCCGGCGTTTTTAAGCGTCGTCTGCAGCAGCGTATAAAACCCGTGGATATCGGACAGCACGTAATACTTCATCTTCATCGTCAAAGGCCGCCGCAAAAAAATGATTTGCGGCGGCCTCTCCGTTTCTCAGTAAATTGGTGTCAATACGTGACCCAGGAAGATTCAATGGCGGGGGTGATGCTCACGCTCTTGATGCCGGCGGCGGCTTCCAGGACGCTGTCCCAGGTCGGCGGCGTGGGTGCGGGCGTCTCGGGCGGGATCTCCACCTCGCCGTTCTGACGGATGACGCCGGGGTTTTCCGGATCGTAGAAGGGATTCTCGGGCAGGATGCCGTAGCCGATGATGGCGTAGTCGTCCATGGTCAGGACAAATTCCTCCACATAGTCGTAGCGGTTGCCCTCGATGGTAAAGAGCCAGCCCTTCTCCCGGTCTATGTCACGGATGATGCCCACATGCTCGGGCTTTTCATCCATGTCAAAGTCAAAGAAGACAAAGTCACCGGGCTTGGGTTCATAGCCCTCGTCCCAGCTGCGGTACAGGCCGCGCTCCCTGAGCTGCGTCACCCAGTCCAGGCAATGGCAGGCATACGGAACGGCACTGTCCGGGATCTCGGCGTAATACAGGCAGAAGGAGATAAACATCGCGCACCAGTCGCCGTAGGGAATGCCGTACCACGCGCCGTAGCGGGTGTAGCCCTTGGGGTGCCAGGGATCCTCCGCCACGTAGTTCAGCTCACTCTCCGTGTAGCCGACCTGGCTTAATGCGACCTTGATCAGATCCTCGGACCAGTTGCCGCTCAATTCCATATCGGCAAACATCCGCCACCAGTCCACTTCATCCTCAACGTCCGCCGTCGGATCGCTCTCGTCCGCAAAGCTGAGCTCACGCTCAAGCTGCAGCAGGGAGACGATGCCGTCGCCGGGATTCATTGTCGGCGTCGGCGCGGGAGGCAGCTCGTCCTCGATCAGCTCTTCAAGCGTCTCCGTTTCCTCCGGTATTTCGATGATCTCCGGCAGCTCCTCGGCCTCCGTCTCCTCCAGGCCGCAGATCAGCACGCGCTCGGGCTCATAGCAGTCCTCGCTGTGGGTATGCGCGCCCTCTCCTTCCTCCAGGCCGCAGAGGAGCCCTGTCGTCCAGGTGTAGCAATCATCGTCATGCATGTGCTCGCCGGTGATGTCGGTGCACCAGAGCTCACCGCGTATCGGGCCGTAGCAGCTGTCCGTGTGCTGATGGCCGGGGCTCTCTTCCAGCTCACAGACAAGATGGTTGCCGACGCTGTAGCAGCTTTCGGTATGGACGTGCGCCATCACGCTCTCCTGCTCCCCGTCAGCAAAAACCTGCGGCGCAGCCTGCGTGAGAGCGGTCAGGCAGAGCGCTGCGGAAAGGGCGGCGCATAAGCCGCGCCGTATAGAATTGTAAGTCGCGTTATTTCTCATTTCTTTTTCCCTGTGTCAAGGCGCCGATCACGGCGGAAGCCAAGCCGAATATGGGTTACATAATATATTTATTCATGGTTATTATACGACTTCCTTACGGTGGTTGCAATCACAAAGGAGTTACATTTGGTGCAAAATAAGTTACAGGCTGTGAAAAAAGTCAATTGACAGTGTAGGGGCCGACGCCCCCGGCGGCCCGAGCGGTACAGTCCAAAAATAAAGCAGAAAGCCCCCGGCGAAAACGTTTACGGATTCGCCGGGGGCAATGTGTTATTCAGGATTCTCTCTGCCGGGCCGCCGGGCTTGGTGCCCTTTGGGTAGGCGTCGGCCCCTACGGTGTTGATATTACTGTGTTCTTGATGAAGGGGACCTTTTTCACAGCCCCTTTTTGTTCGATCCTGTATCAGGCCCGGCCGAGGACCTTGTAATCCTGCGCCTCGACCGCCGCCTTCATGGTCTCGAAGTCGGCGGAGCCGGTGACCACGGCGGTGCCGGCCTCATGGCTGACGACGGCGCTTTCCACGCCGTCCAGCGCCTCCAGGGCCTTCTTGACGCGGGCCTCGCAGTGCGGGCACATCATGCCCTCGATTTTTAAGGTAGTAGTCATTGCGGTTTCCTCCTTGACAGGTTTTTGAATTTCAATGGGGTTTGACTGTTGATTTTTCCGGGGCTTGTCACGGCTTGCGTCATGGGGATTCACGAGGTTCAGGCGCAGGGCGTTTGTCACGACGCAGAAGCTCGAAAGGCTCATGGCCGCCGCGCCCAGCATGGGATTGAGGGTAAGCCCCGCCCGGACGAAGGCGCCCGCCGCGACGGGGATGCATATGGCATTGTAGAAAAACGCCCAGAACAGGTTTTCGTGGATATTGCGGAGGGTGGCGCGGCTTAAGCGGATGGCCGCCGCCACATCCAGGAGGCTGCCGTGCATGAGCACCACATCCGCCGCGTCCACCGCGATATCGGCCCCGGCCCCGATGGCGATGCCGATGTCGGCTCTGGTCAGCGCGGGGGCGTCGTTGATGCCGTCGCCCACCATGGCGACCTTGCCGAATTCGCTCACCTCTCGGATGACGCTCTCCTTGCCGTCGGGCAGGACGCCCGCGATCACGGTATCCACGCCCGCCTCGCGCCCGATGGCGTTTGCGGTGCGCTCGTTGTCGCCCGTGAGCATCAGGACCCGCAGCCCCAGGTTTTTAAGCTCCCGGATCGCCTGCGCGCTGTCCGGCTTGATGATATCCGCCACCGCGATGATGCCGAGAAGCTTCCCGTCATGGGCGAAGAACAGCGGCGTCTTCCCCTGTCCGGCAAGAGCGTCGCTCTTCTCAAGCAGCGCCTGCGAGATCTTCACGCGCCTTTTCATAAAGCTTCCGCTGCCGCCGATGAGCTCTTTGCCGTTAAGCTTTGCGGTCAGGCCGCTGCCGGGCAGGGCGGCGAAGTCCTTCACATCCTCCGGCGTGATGCTCTTTTCCCCGGCGTACTCCATGACGGCGGCGGCGAGCGGGTGCTCGCTTCTGGCCTCCAGCGCGGCGGCGGCTTTCAGAAGTTCCGCTTCGTCCGTTCCCTCCGCCGGGATAAGCTCCGTCACCTTCGGCTTACCCGCGGTGATGGTACCGGTCTTGTCAAGCACAACGGTGTCCACGCGCCCGGTCTCCTCGAGCGCGGCGGCGGTTTTAAAGAGGATGCCGTGCTTTGCGCCGACGCCGTTGCCCACCATGATGGCAACGGGCGTGGCAAGCCCCAGGGCGCAGGGGCAGCTGATGACGAGCACCGAGATGCCGCGGGCCAGGGCAAAGCCGATGTCCCGGCCGAGCAGCAGCCACACCAGCGTCGTTAAGAGCGCGATGCCGATGACCACGGGCACGAACACGCCCGAGACCTTGTCCGCGATCTTGGCGATGGGCGCCTTGGTCGCCGCGGCGTCGGACACCATGCGGATGATCTGACTGAGGGTGGTGTCCTCCCCGACGCGGGTGGCCTCGCAGCGGATGAAGCCCACCTGGTTGACCGTGGCTGCGGACACCGCGTCCCCCGGCTGCTTGTCCACCGGGATGCTCTCGCCGGTGAGGGCCGATTCGTCCACGGCGGAGCTGCCCTCGAGCACCACGCCGTCCACCGGGATATTATCCCCGGGGCGCACGACGAAGATATCGCCCTTCTTCACGGTCTCGATGGGCACGGTCTTCTCCTGCCCGTTTATCACCAGCGTCGCGGTCTTCGGCGCGATCTTCATGAGCCCCTTGAGCGCGTCCGTCGTCTTGCCCTTGGACCTTGCCTCCAGCATCTTGCCCACCGTGATGAGCGTCAGGATCATGGCGGCGGACTCAAAGTAAAACTCATGCATCCAGACCATCGCCGCCTCCGGGCCGCCCTCGAGCTGCGCCCCCGTCATGCGGAAAAGCGCGTAGGTGCTGTAGACAAAGGACGCGCCGGAGCCGAGGGCCACGAGCGTGTCCATATTGGGCGCGCGGTGCATGAGCCCCTTGAAGCCGCTCACGAAGAATTTCTGGTTGATGACCATGACGATGATGGCAAGCAGCATCTGGGCAAGGCCCATCGCCACATGGTTTCCGTCCAGAAAGCGCGGCAGCGGAAATCCCCACATCATGTGCCCCATGGAAATGTACATCAGCACCAGCAGAAAGCCCAGCGACGCGAGCAGCCTGCGCTTTAACACCGGGGTCTCCCTGTCTTTCAGAGCGTCCTCGCCGGCGGAGGCCGCCGATTTCTCCGCGCCCTTGAGGCTTGCGCCGTAGCCCGCGGCCTCGACGGCGGCGATGACGCTCTGTTCGTCGGCGCTGCCCTCAACGCCCATGGAGTTTGTAAGCAGGCTCACCGAGCAGGCGTCCACCCCCGGCACGGCGGAGACCGCCTTCTCCACGCGCGCCGAGCAGGCCGCGCAGCTCATGCCGGTCACATTGTATTGTTTCATGCGTATCTCCCCTATTTCATCAGCTTCTGCAGCGTGTCGAGCAGCTCGTCCACGATCTCATCATTCCCCGCGCGCACGTCGTTTACCACGCAGGAACGGATATGATTTGACAAAAGCTCGCGGCTGAAGGCGTTGAGCGCGGCGTTGGCCGCCGCCGCCTGGGCCAGGATATCGGGACAGTAGGCGTCCCGCTCCAGCATGCCCTTGATGCCGCGGATCTGCCCCTCGATGCGGTTGAGGCGGTTGACAAGCTTTCTGCGCTCGTCCTCGGAGCGCTCCTTGGTTTTATGGCAGCAGCACGTTTTTTCATCCATGTGTATCACCTCTGTACGCATTGCAGTATATACCCCCGTGGGGTATTTGTCAAGCAGAAGAAAAGGGGCTGTGAAAAAAGTCAATTGACAGTGTAGGGGCCGACGCGGCCCAGGCCGGCCTCTCTTGCCCCTTTGGGGCAATTCACCTTCCCCCCGGCGGCCCGAGCGGTACAGTCCAAAAATAAAGCAGAAAGCCCCCGGCGAAAACGTACAGTGTTACGGATTCGCCGGGGGCAATGTGTTATTCAGTACGGTGTTGATATTACTGTGTTCTTGATGAAGGGGACCTTTTTCACAGCCCCTCTGTATCAATCGTAATAGATCTGGAAGCCGTGCTCGATGAGGACCACGCTGCCGCTGGAATAGCTCTCATTCTCGGCGATGGCGCTGACGACGTAGGTATAGGAGCCGGGCTCCAGCACGCCGAAGATGAGCTGGGCGTTGACCGTGCCCGCGAGGCTGAAGGTGTTGGTATAGGGATAGAAGTTGCAGATCTGCACATCCTCGCCGGAGTCGTTGCTGAAAATGCGCCCGGTGACCATGGCGATCACGCCCTTGTCGGTGTAGATGTCCCCATAGAGATCCGCCACACCGTAGCGCGGCATGCTCTGGGGAAGCGTCTCGTTTTCAATAAACAGATGGGGCGTATTGGGGTCCTCACGCGGCGGCTCGGGCGTCGGCTCCGGGGTCGGGTCGGGTGTGGGAGCGGGTGTGGGAATGGGTGTCATGACCGGGGGCGCGGGCATCTGCGCGGGAAGCTCAGCCGACGGGGCGGGCATGGGATCCGTTGTCGGCGCGGGCGCGAAGACGTCCGCCGTCACTTCCGGCTGTGAGAAGACATCCACGGTGGGGGCCGGTGTTTCGGTCCTGGGCGTCGGCAGCGGCGGCAGCGTGTTTTTGAGCTTCGAGCAGGCACACAGCATGAGTGCCATAAAGGCGATTATGAAAACAGTAAGAATCTTTTTCTTTTTGATCATATTCATAGAACGAACTCCAAACGACAGATCCTCTGTGTATTTACGATCATTCGTCTTTATCGTGTTCGTATTATAACGGCTGGGCAAAGAAAAAGCAACCGCAAAAAGTCTCCTCCGCCTCCGCCGGGCCGCATGCAGGTCTGAGATGCCCGCTCCCCTTGTCCACAACAGCTTGCGTCCCTGACCGGGCCGGTGCCCAAGCTTTTGTGTAATTGTTACGATTCGGAAAACTTTTTTTGCATAAGTAAAGCCGTGTGCTTTTGTCAATTGGTAAAATGCTATAAGAATTTTAATTAAACTTCGTACAAATCGCCCAGATTCGTCGTAACTGACAAAAATGGTTGATTTTAATAAGGCAAAATGGTAGAATCAATCAAGAAGCCGGGGATGACCCGACCGCAAAATCTTATGAAAAGCGAGGAATCCACTATGAAAAAACTGTTGGCAATGCTTCTTGTGCTGACGATGATCGTCGCGCTGGGCGCTACTTCCGCTTCCGCCGCCTCCGGTTCCGTTTACTGGCTGAACTTCAAGCCTGAGCTTGACGAGGCCGCCCAGGCGCTGGCCGCCAAGTATACCGAGCAGACCGGTGTCCCCGTGAAGGTCGTCACCGCCGCCTCCGGCAGCTATCAGCAGACGCTCACCTCCGAGATGGACAAGAGCTCCGCGCCCACCCTCTTCGTCATCGGCAACCAGGCCGGCGTCAAGGACTGGGGCGAGTTCGCCATGGACCTGACCGGCACCCCCATCGCCGAAGAGCTGAGCACCGACGCCTACAACCTCTATGACGCCGACGGCCGTCTGGTCTCCATCGGCTACTGCTACGAGTGCTACGGCATCATCGTCAACCCCGACCTCATCGAGAAGGCCGGCCACAGCATGGACGAGATCAAGAACTTTGAAGGCCTGAAGGCCGTTGCCGAGGATATCCACGCCCGCGCCGCCGAGCTGGGCTTCGACGCCTTCTCCTCCTCCGACATGGACGGCTCCTCCTCCTGGCGCTTCACCGGCCACATGGCAAACCTCGAGTACTTCTATGAAGAGCGCGACGCCGGCGGCTGGACCGAGTGCCCCCCCTCCCTCACCGGCGCCTACATCGGCAACTTCAAGAACCTGTATGACCTCTGCATCAACAACAGCCTGACCGACCCGAAGGATCTCGCCACCGGCGGCCACGACGCCGAGAACGAGTTCAAGACCGGCAAGGCAGCCTTCTTTGTCAACGGCTCCTGGGAGTACGC
>CADBYZ010000026.1 GCA_902799075.1 Oscillospiraceae bacterium
GGTCCAGCCCTGGATGCAGCCCATCTTCAAGTACTTCGTCCCCATCTGCGTCGGGGCCCTGTACATCTACGGCCTCGCCACCTTCGGCTGGAAATAAACATATCCGTCAACAAAACGGCACAGCCTTGCGCTGTGCCGTTTTTGCACGCTTGACCGCCTGCGCCGCAAGTGGTATAGTGGACGCAGAAAGAAAATCGGGAGGTGTGAGCCATGTTTGAAAAACGTGTTGACATTTTCAAAAAGCGCGACAAGGATACCTGGCTGCAGATCAAGGCGGCGCTCAAGGAGGCGGGGCTTCCGGGCGTGAAATCCGGCCACTACCTGCAGGAGACGGTCATGGGCGGTGGCTGCGGGGCCAAGCTCGACCCGCGCAACTTCGGCGCGAAGGGCGTCATCGACCGAGATATCTACTGGGTCAAGGTCATTGCCGGGGACGAGGAAAAGGCGCGGGAGATCCTGCGCCAAAACGGCATCGTCACCGAGGTGCAGGACGATGTCCTGCTGGACGCCGCGCTGCGCAAGAGACCGAAGGATGATTACTTCGGGCGCTGAACAGTCTGCCCGGAACATGGCAATACAGGACCGCAGGAGCTGATCTGAAGATCGGCCCCTGCGGGCTTCTGTCACAGGAGAAAAACAATGACACTGTCGGACCTGGCTGCCTACGCCGAGGAAAAACTGCATATCCGCGAGCAGCACAAGTGGGCCGATTTCCCGGGCTTCTCCGTGCTGGCCGATCCCGTCAGCGGCAAATGGATCGTCCTTCTCATGCGCCAGTGGGACTATGAGACCGGGTGCGAGATCGAGCGCTGCGACATCAAGTGCGGGCAGGAGGCGCTGAGGGGCGTCTATCCGCCTTACCTTTCACCGCCCTTTCGCATGAAGGGCAGGCAGTGGGTCGGCGTGCGCATGGGCGAGGACACCGATACCGATACGGTCTGCCGCCTGCTGGACAAGGCAGCGCAGTCCGACAGGGGCTGTACCATCGTCCTGGACGAGAGCCCCACACGGCTCTCCGCACCTTATGGAGACACGCCGCTCCTGTTCACCGCCGCTTCCCTCGAAGCCGCCGACCCGGACGCACCGGAGCGGATCCTTGAAATGCGAAAGCTCTACGAATACGGCGACGGCTCCTTCCGGCAGAAGAACAAAAACTTTTACCGCCAGGGCAAATACATGGAGCGCTACACGGACGATGCCCCCTGGCCCGGCCAGCTCAGGCGCTATTTTCCCTGCTACCACGACCTGAACCTGCCCCAGCTGCGCGGCTACTTCACCTGGCGCACTCGCTTGCGCGCGGGGGACTGGCAGCCGACGGCGGAGGCCTTCGCCTATATCTTCCTGTATGAGCTGCTGTGCGGCATCGGGACGGAGGGGCCAGAGGACACGCTCACAAAGCTGCGCGCCTTTGAAGAAAATTATGTAAACCACGGCTTCGCCGACGGGAACATGAGAAAGAACATCCGCCGCTGGATGCCGGAATACGCGGTGCTGCACGATCTGCCGCCGGAGACGGCGCGGGACTGCGCAGACCCGGAGCTTATGGCGCAGGACCTGGCCCTCGCGGCGTTGAGACTGCAGCAGGAGCAGACAGACGAGGAGCTGTTTGCCGCCCTATGTGCCTTCGCGGGGGAAAAGCTCACGCAGTCCCCGGTCATGGCGGATGCGGAAAGGGGGAGGCATCTTTTTGCCGCTCTCTGGCGCACCGCCATGCTTAAGACCGCTGGGCAGCTTTTTACCGACTGCTTCGGGGAGCGCGAGACGCATCCCTGGCGGCCCCTCTCCAACGCCGTATACTGGGAAGAGACACCGCAGCCGCCCCGGCAGTATGTCCTGAACCCGTCCCGTCGCTACGGGTGCCGGGGAGAAATCTGGCAGGAGGAGCGCTATGACCCTCTGCGCTTTGACCGGGACCGCTTCCTGGCCCTGCTGCACGAGGGGGATCGCCAGCTTCGCCGCTGGCTCAAAACCGGACACTATCTGCGCGAAAAGAGGGAGGAGGCCTGGGCCGCACCCTATGCCGCCGCGCTCATCGCCGCCGAGGAGAAAGCTGCCCGGGAGGCCGCGAGACCGAAAATCAACATTGATTTCACCGGCCTTGACCGAATCCGCCGTGACGCGGGCCAAACCCGTGACAGCCTTCTGACCGAGGAGGAGCTTGCCGAGAGTATCGTGGAGTCGGAAAGCGCGGAACGGGAACCCGCGGAACCGGCCTTCGACGGCCTGGACGCGCAGCACCTGCAAATCCTGATTAAGCTCCTGCATGGCGGATCGGCGGCGGAGCTTATCAAAAACGCGCGCCTCATGCCTGCCGTCGTGTCCGATACGATCAACGAAGCCTTCTATGACGAGATCGGCGACAGTGTTGTGGAGTACGACGGCAGCGCCCTCACGCTCGTGGAAGATTACCGCGAGGACCTTACCCGCATACTGGGAGGAACACAGACATGAACGAAAACAGAAGAGTGCCGAAACGTATTTCCCAGACAGTGCTCAACTCCTTGAAGGGCGGCGTCGTGCCGCGCGTCGGCCTGCCCTATATCACCGTGGGCCGCAAAAGCGAGATCGAGGCCCTGCTGCACGATGTGGACATTATCGCGGACGGCGGCGCGTCCTTCCGCTTCATCGTGGGCCGCTACGGCTCGGGCAAGAGCTTTCTCATCCAGACCATTCGCAACTACGTCATGGAGCGCGGCTTTATCGTGGCCGACGCCGACCTCTCGCCGGAGCGCCGCCTGCAGGGCACGCGAGGCCAGGGACTGGCGACTTACCGTGAGCTCATTGGCAATCTCTCAACCAAAACCAAGCCCGAGGGCGGGGCGCTGACGCTGGTGCTCGACCGCTGGATCAGCGGCGTGCAGGCGGAGGCGGTGGGGGAGACCGGCCTTGCCCCCGGCGATGCGGCCCTGACGATCGCGGTGGATCAGAAAATCTACAGCGTCACGGCGGCCGTGAGCGAGCTTGTGCACGGTTTTGAGTTTGCCCGCCTCCTGTCCCTTTACTACCACGCCTATGTGGATGGGGACGACAGTCTCAAGCAGAAGGTGGTGCGCTGGTTTCGCGCGGAGTACGCGACAAAGCGCGAGGCGAAGGAGGAGCTGGGCGTCAACGTCATCATCACGGACGACGACTGGTATGAGTATTTAAAGCTCTTCGCCGTCTTCTTCCGCCTTGCGGGCTATAAGGGCATGATGATCATGATCGACGAGCTTGTGAACATCTACAAGATCCCCAACTCCATTACCCGCCAGTATAACTATGAAAAGATGCTCACCATGTATAACGACACCCTCCAGGGCAAGGCGCGCTACCTCGGCATCATCATGGGCGCCACGCCCCAGGCGGTCGAGGACAAGCGGCGCGGCGTGTACAGCTACGAGGCCCTGCGCTCACGCCTTGCGGAAGGGAAGTTTTCCCGCCCCGGCGCAAGGGATCTGCTGGCCCCGGTCATTCACCTCGAGCCGCTCACACCGGAGGAGATGCTGGTGCTGTGCGAAAAGCTCGCGGACATGCACGCGGACCTCTACGGCTATCCCCGAAGGCTCGAGACCGACGATCTCGCGGCCTTTATCAAGCTCGAGTACGGGCGCATCGGCGCGGATCAGAACATCACGCCCCGCGAGGTGATAAGAGATTTTATCGAGCTTCTGAACCTTCTCTACCAGAACCCGGACATGTCCCTGACTGCCCTGATGGAGTCGGAGGAATTCAGCTACGCCAAGTCGGAGGCTGTGTCGGACGAGGCTGACGGGGCCTTCGCGGAGTTTACGATATGAACGTCTTTCAGCGCTACGCGCCCTTTATTCAGGACTATATCTACCGCTCGGGCTGGCAGATGCTCCGCGGTGTGCAGAACGCGGCTGGGGAGGCCATCTTCGGAACCGACGAAAACGTCCTGCTCACCGCCTCCACCGCCTCCGGCAAGACCGAGGCCGCCTTCTTCCCGATCCTGACGCTTCTGGACGAGGACCCGTCCATGAGTGTGGGCGTTCTCTATATCGCGCCCTTGAAGGCTCTCATCAACGACCAGTTCGGTCGTCTGAGCGAATTGTGTGAGGACGCGGGCATCCCGGTCTATCGATGGCACGGGGACGTGCCCCAGACGCAGAAGCGTAAGCTTTTGCGAAAGCCCGCCGGGATTTTGCAGATCACGCCCGAGTCCCTGGAATCGCTCATGATCAACAAGCATATGGAAATCCCGTCCCTTTTCGGGGACCTGCGCTTCATCGTCATCGACGAGGTGCACTCCCTCCTGCGCGGCGACCGCGGCATGCAGACCTTCTGCCTCATCGAGCGCCTTTGCAAAACGGCGGGCTGTAATCCGCGCCGCGTGGGCCTTTCCGCCACCATCGGCGACCCCGAGGCCGCGGGTCGCTTTCTCGCAGCCGGAAGCGGGCGGGGGACCGTTATCCCGCGCGTGGAGGGCGGCAAAGAGGTCTGGCGTCTGAGTATGGAGCACTTTTTCAACACCGCCCCCCAGGCGGACGAGGGCCGCGAGGACACCCCCGGCTTAACGATTGAGAACGCGACCGACGAAGCGCCCAAAGCAGCCGACCCCGGCATCGGCTATATCTTCGAGCATACGCGGGGCAAAAAGTGTCTCGTCTTCACCAATTCCCGCGAGGAGTGCGAGGCCGTCTGCCAGCAGCTCCGGCAGTACTGCGAGGCAAGACACGAGCCCGACCGCTTCCTCATCCACCACGGCAACCTCTCCGCCTCCTACCGCGAGAGCGCCGAGGAGGAGATGAAGGACGACGATTCGCTGCTCTCCGTCTGCGCCACCGCCACATTGGAGCTCGGCATCGATATCGGCAGGCTCGAGCGGGCCTTCCATGTGGACGCGCCCTATACCGTCTCGGGCTTTCTCCAGCGCATGGGCCGCACCGGGCGGCGGGGCGAGCCGTCGGAGATGTGGTTCGTCATGCGCGAGGAGCACCCCGAGGCCCGCGCCATGCTGCCGGACATGATCCCCTGGTACCTCATCCAGGGCATCGCGCTGGTGCAGCTTTACATCGAGGAGCGTTTCGTGGAGCCGCCGCGCACGGACCGTCTGCCCTACAGCCTTCTATACCACCAGACCATGAGCACGCTTGCCTCCTGCGGGGAGATGACGCCGGGGGAGCTTGCCTCGCGCGTGCTGACATTAAACTGCTTCCACCGCGTAACGCAGGACGATTACCGCCTGCTCCTGCGTTACCTGCTGGAGATCGACCACATAAACCGCACGGAAAACGGCGGTCTGATCGTGGGCCTCACGGGTGAGCGCATCGTCAATAACTATAAGTTCTACGCTGTGTTCCGGGAAAACGTCGAGTACGCCGTCCGCGCGGGCTCGGAGGAGCTCGGCACCATCGTCAAGCCCCCTCCTGTCGGTGACAAGATCGCCATTGCGGGCAGAGTCTGGGTGGTCGATGACGTTGACCACCAGCGGCACGAGGTCTACTGCACCCTCGTCAAGGGCAATATCCCGGCCTACTTCGGCGACGTGGCGGGGGACATCCATACCCGCATTTTAGAGCGCATGTACCGCGTCCTCGCCGAGGACAAGAGCTATCCCTACCTCATGCGCCGTGCGGTGTGCAGGCTGGAGGACGCGCGGGCGAGCTTTCGCAATTCCGGCATGATGGGCCATACGCTTGTCCACCTCGGCGGCAATATGTGGGCGCTCTTCCCGTGGCTCGGCAGCTATGCCTTTCTGGCCCTTGAGCGCTTTCTAAAGCTTAAATGCGCCGAGCGCCTGGGGCTTCGCGGCCTCAGTCCCTCGCGGCCCTATTACATACAGTTTACCATGAAGGTCACGAAAGCGGAGTTTTATCAAATCACCGCCGAGGAAGCCGCGAAGGACTTTGACCCCCTGGAGCTTGTCTACGAAAAGGAGGTCCCGGTCTTTGAAAAGTACGACGAGTTTGTCCCCGAGGAGCTTATCCGCAAAGGCTTTGCGTACGGCGTACTGGACGTGGAAGGCATGAAAAAACGCGTCCTGAGCTGGGCTTATCCGCAAAGGCTTTGCGTACGGCGTACTGGACGTGGAAGGCATGAAAAAACGCGTCCTGAGCTGGGGACAGATGCCGGAATGACGCGCGGACAGTCCGCGGCTTTTTTGCTCACAGCTTGTTGACAGCCTTGGAAAAGACACGTATACTTTTTTTACAATGCGTTATGGGGGAGAGAAAATGGAATTCAAGCGCTGCTACAGCTGCATGCACACGCTGGAAAACCCGGGCGCCGTTTGCCCGCGCTGCGGCTATGACAATACAAAAGCCCCCGCCGCGCAGCCCGATTATATCCTGCCTTGCGGCACGGTGCTGAATGGCCGCTATGTGATCGGCAAAATGCTCGGCCAGGGCGGCTTCGGCATCAGCTATATTGCCTATAATCTCGCACTGGATACCCCGGTGTGCATCAAGGAATATTTCCCGGCAGGCGCCGCCATGCGCGGTGCCGTCGAAAGCCGGCTGGTCCTGTGGAGCGGCGGTGAAAATGCCGAGGAACTCAAGCGGGGGCGCGAGAGCTTTGTGAAGGAGGCCCGCAAGGCGGTCAAGCTTCGTGACTTGAACCATGTGGTCAAGGTGTGGGACGTGTTCTATGAGAATGAGACGGCCTATATCGTGATGGACTATATCGAGGGTCAGACGCTGAAAAGCTGGCTGCTGAGGCACGGAAAACCCATCGGCGAAAAAACCTGCTTTGCCATGCTGGAGCCCGTCATGCTTGACTTGCAGGAGGTGCACGAGCGCGGCATCATTCACCGGGACATCAAGCCCGACAACCTTATGATGACGCCGTCGGGAAAGCTGATGCTGCTGGATCTTGGCGCTGCCAAGGACCTGAGCGGCGGAAACGGGCAGACCTCCTACATGGTGGCAAGTCAGGGCTTTTCTCCCATGGAACAGTATGCCCGGGGCGGAAATATCGGCCCCTGGACGGATGTATACGCCATGTGCGCTTCCATGTACTACTGTGTGACGGGAAAGCTCCTGCCCACGCCGATGGACCGCATGCTGTCGGATCGACCGGATCTGAGCGGCTTTTCGCCGGATGTGGCTGCGGTTTTGGAAAAAGGTCTCGCCATCAAGCCCGAGGAGCGTATAAAGAGCATGGCGGAGTTGCGTGAGGCGATGCAGGCCGCAATCCTGCCCGATACACCTGCCCGGACACCGACGCCCCCTGCGGCAGGGAAGAGACGAAGCCTTCTGCCGCTGCTCATCGCCATGGCGGCAGTCGCGGCGCTGGCCTTCTTCTTCGGCCTCCGTCGCGGCAGCAGACTGCCTGCCGCGCCGCTGCCCCCGTCCCCGACTGAGGCGGCGACCGCAGTTCCCACAGCCGCGCCGACACCGGAGCCGACCCCTGTGCCCACAATTGTCCCGACCCCTGCGCCGACGATCGAGCCGACGGCAAAGCCGACAGCGACCGCGACGCCAACCCCAACACCGACGCCAACACCGACGCCGACGCCAACGCCGACGTTGACCCCAACCTCAACGCCGACGCTGACCCCAACCTCAACTCCGACACCAACGCCAACTCCGACGCCAACCCCAACGCCGACGCCGGAACAGCCATCGACTCCCGCGCCCACGGCGGTCCCGGTACCGGATGAGCTTACATATGAGGTTGTGGGCGACCATGTACGCATTACCGCCTGTGATAAGGATGCCGAGACCATCAGCATCCCTGCTGTGATTGACGGTCTGCCCGTCACGGAAATCCGCTACAAGGCGTTCATGGAATGCCGCGCTCTGCGCCGGGTTGAGATACCGGACAGCGTGACCGCCATAGGGCACAGCGCCTTCCGGGGGTGCAACCGTCTGGAGGAGCTCATGCTCTCCCGCAATATTGTCAGTATAGGGAATGAAGCCTTTCGCAATTGCCCCAAGCTTACATATGTGGTAATCCCCGAAGGCGTCACCAGGATCGAATACGCAGTTTTTTACGGCTGCAGCGCTCTGAAGAAGATCATACTGCCGGACAGCCTTACCGAAATCGGGAAGAATGCAGTAAACATCCCTGAGGGTGTCACCGAAATCGGCGATTATGCTTTTGACAGCTGCCGTGCCCTTTCGGAGATCATTCTTCCCGGCAGCGTAACCAGGATCGGGGAAAGGGTCTTTGCCGGCTGCAGCATGCTGAGAGAAATCAATCTCCCGGACAGTGTTGCTTTTATCGGCAACAGTGCCTTTTCCTCCAGCGGGCTCAGGCACATCGTTATTCCCGACAGCGTGAGCACGATTGAACACGGTACTTTTCAAAGCTGCGGCGCGCTGGAAAGTGTTGTGCTGCCGGACAGTATCAGCATGATCGACATCAATGCCTTTTCCGGCTGCGACAGGCTGTGGGACATTCGCATTCCCGGCGGCATCACTGCCATCAATTCCTATTCCTTCCAAGACTGCCGCAGGCTTACCGGTGTTGTTATCCCGGATGGTGTGGCCAAGATCGGGAAAAGCGCCTTTTCCGGCTGTGACGCCTTGACAAGCATCACCATTCCGGTGAGCGTCAGCTTCATCGGCGACAACGCTTTCACCGACTGCCCTCTGCGCGATTTCTATTTCATTGGCACTGTCCAGCAGTGGACTGCGGTGTCCGTCGGCGGCGGCAACGATGCTCTGTATATTGCCAATCACCATTTCAGCGAATGATCAAAGCTTCAGCCCCGGCGAAAACGTATTCTGATACGTAATCGCCGGGGCTGTGTGTATTTATCGTTTTTCCGGAATTATTTCCTGAAGCTGTCCTTGAGTGCCACGGCCCGGTTGAAGACCAGATGGCCGGGGGCGGCGTCGTCCTTGAGTGCCACGGCCCGGTTGAAGACCAGATGGCCGGGGGCGGCGTCGCGGTTATCCAGGCAGAAGTAGCCCTGGCGCATGAACTGGAAGCTCTCGGCGTTTTTGCCGTGCTCGGGCATGGGGATCTCGCTCAGGCACTTTTCCACCTTGCAGCCCGTGAGCACCGTGAGGCTTTCGGGGTTGAGCGCGTCGAGGAAGTTCTTGTCCGGGCCGTCGGGCTCGGGATCGGAGAAGAGGTAGTCGTATACGCGCACCTCGGCGTCGGCGGCGGTGGCGGCGTCCACCCAGTGGATAGTCGCGCCCTTGACCTTGCGCCCGTCGGCGGGATCGCCGCCGCGGCTGTCGGGGTCGTACTCGCACAGGATCTCGGTCACGTTGCCATGGGCGTCCTTGACGCAGCCGGTGCAGGTGACGAGGTACGCGCCCTTGAGGCGGACCTCATTGCCGGGGTAGAGGCGCTTGTACTTGGGGGCGGGGACTTCCATGAAGTCGTCCCGCTCCACCCAGAGATGGCGGGAGAAGCTGACCTCGCGGGTGCCGTCCTCGGGCTTGAGGGGATTGTTTTCCACGGTAAGCGTCTCGCTCTGCTCTTCGGGGTAGTTGGTGACGGTGAGCTTTACGGGCCGCAGGACCGCCATGACGCGGCGGGCGTTTTCGTTCAGATCGTCACGCAGGCAGCTTTCCAGCAGTGCCCAGTCGACCGTGGAGTCGACCTTCGATACGCCGATCTTTTCACAGAAGGTGCGGATGGAGGCGGAGGTGTAGCCGCGGCGGCGAAGGCCGCAGAGGGTCGGCATGCGCGGATCGTCCCAGCCGGAGACGTAGCCCTCCTCCACAAGCTTCCTGAGCTTGCGCTTGGACATGACCGTATAATTGATGCCGAGGCGGGCAAACTCGATCTGACGGGGCTTGTGATAGGGGATGGACACATTGGAGACCACCCAGTCATAAAGGGGCCGGTGCGCCTCGTATTCCAGCGAGCACAGGGAATGGGTGATGCCCTCCAGCGCGTCCTGGATGGGGTGGGCAAAGTCGTACATGGGGAAGATGCACCACCTGGTGCCCTGGCGGTGGTGCTCGATATAGCGGATGCGGTAGAGCACCGGGTCGCGCATGTTGAAGTTGCCGCTGGCAAGGTCGATCTTCGCGCGCAGGGTGTAGGAGCCCTCGGGGAACTCGCCGTTTTTCATGCGCTCGAAGAGGGCGAGGTTTTCCTCGATCGGCCTGTCGCGCCAGGGGCTCACAGCGGGGTGCGTGGTGTCGCCGCGGTACTCGCGGAACTGCTCCGGCGTCAGCTCGCACACGTAGGCGAGGCCCTTTTTGATGAGCTCGATGGCGTATTCATAGGTTTTTTCAAAGTAATCCGAGCCATAATAAAAGCGGTCGCCCCAGTCGAAGCCCAGCCAGTGGATGTCCTCCTGAATGGCGTCGACGAATTCAGTGTCCTCCTTGGCGGGGTTGGTGTCGTCCATGCGCAGGTTGCAGATGCCGCCGAAATGCTCAGCCGTGCCGAAGTCGATGGTCAGGGCCTTGCAGTGCCCGATATGCAGGTAGCCGTTGGGCTCGGGCGGGAAGCGGGTGTGTACCTTCATGCCGGCAAACTGACCGCCCTCGGCGATGTCCTCCCGGATGAATGCGTCGATAAAGTTTCTGGCGTTCTCTTCCATTTCTTTTCTCCGTTCTGCCGCGAAACGCGGCGGGGTTTTACTAACTTTCGTATTATATACGATTGCTCTTGTGTTTTCAATAATAATATGGTAGATTAATTTCGATAGACCGATAAGGTGTAGAAAAATAATACAGATATAAAAGGAGAATCATCATGGCTGTTACCCATCTTACCAAGGACAATTTCGATTCCGTCACCGCCGAGGGCCTGGTCCTCATCGACTTCTGGGCCACCTGGTGCGGCCCCTGCAAGATGCAGGCCCCCATCGTCGACCAGCTCGATGCCGAGTGCGGCGACACTGTCAAGGTCTGCAAGGTCGACGTGGACGCCGAGCCCACCCTGGCCCGCAAGTTCCGCGTCATGAGCATCCCGACCCTCATCGCCATGCAGGACGGACAGGTCAAGGCCACCCACGTCGGTTATACCGATCTGCAGGGACTCAAGGACATGCTCAAATAAGAATTTTTGCCATAGCATTATTAAAGAATTATACCACATAATTCGTGTTAATCCGTTTATTGTCCGGGTTGACACGGATTTTTTACATTTTTAATCTCTTTTTCTTGACACATGGCATTCGTTAAATATATAATATAGAAAGGAAATTAATGGAATGCGGCAAACCCTCTGCCGGGCGCGCTTTATCGCGGCGCCAGGCGGGTTTGACGCCTCATGGCAATCTGAAAGAGGAGGCAAGAAAATGATGAAGAAAGGGAATGCCGGGACGTATCGCACGCTCAGTCGGTTTATGGCGATGCTGCTTGCGCTGGTTACACTGCTGGGCTGCATGGGCACGGCCTTCGCCGAGGAGACGCCCGCCCCGGCCGAATCGCCCGCCGCGGCGCTGGAAACCTATGTGCTCGACGGGATCACGTATTACAACGTGCACTCGCAGAACTTTCAGGTCAAGGAAAAGTATCTCCTCGATATGATGTCGAAAAAGAGCAGCGAACTCGGCAACCGCTCTATGGCCCAGCTGTGGATGCAGCTCGGCACCGGCATGGCGTTTGCCTGGGAGAACATGAAAGATGACACCGGACTGACAAATCTTTCACCGTCATTCAATTATGACAAAACGAAGGCTGCCGCCGCGATGATGCAGGGAATCACAAACGACAGCCGCACGGCTCAAAGTGATAACTTCAAGGCAGGTTCCTCACAGATTGTTTACGCAACGAGTATGGAGAATGCCGTCAATCAGATGATAGCCGAAATGCCCACAGAATTGTACAATATGGGTGATGTCAAAAACATATTCCGTCCCTATTCCACGAGCAATACGGAACAGCTGAATGCGGCAAAACAGAAGAAGGACGTGGTCGCGGCTGTCTGCTGGGGATATCAGAACGACTGCCTTGCCATAGCCGAGGTCTATTTCACGGATTTCAAGGTGGTGGCGCTTCTGCCGGACAACAGCGGCAAAAATTATGTCACCACGACGCTGCGGGACTCAAAGAAAGCGGATCGGACCTATGCCTCCAATGTCAAGAACATGACCCTGTCGACGGTACAAACCACCCAGAGCGTGTCCACCGGTTGGTCAACCTCTGTAAGCAGCCAGGTGAATTCTTCATCGACGTATTCCTTTGCCGAAGCCTTTAAGATAGGCGCAAAGTTCTCCTTCACAATCGCAGAAATATCACCGGAATTTTCCTTTACGGCGACGCAGGCCTTTACCAATGGCTGGTCGAAGACCGATACAGAAACGAAGACCGGCAGCATTTCGGAAACGGTGTCGGTTTCTCTCCCGCCCTATACCAATGTCCTGCTGGAGCAGGGCAGCACCTCAACCGAGGCTGAGACAAGGTATAACTGCCCGATCGGCATCAGGTACAATGTGCTTGTCAAATACATAACGGAGACTTCCAAGAACGCGGGCCTGGTTAAATCCGCAGAGTTCAGCGGGCAATTCGGCCAGAACAACGGGGGCGACGCCAGGGCAGACCTCTACAGACGGGCGATTCAGCTTGGCGACTTGACTGTGGACGATGAGGTGAACTGGCAATATGTCAATTCCGTCGCCGGTGTGAGCGATATGATCAGAACACTCACATCCCATGTTCCGATGTCGGACACGGGCGCAATCTTTCGCGAGACACGGGACACCTCCTATACCGAGGTCAAGAACATTGTTCCGCTTGAGCCGCTGGCCGTTGTGAAGATTGTGCCGCCGAGTCCAACAGACCAGAACTATATGCACAAGACTATAAAGGTGGGCGAATCCTCTTACACAAACTACATCACACTCAGGGGCGAAAACATCTATGGCGCGGAATATTACGGCTTCAGCCCGCGCAACGGCCACTGGATCGTCATAAAGCCGGACGGTACGGAATGGGACGATGACACCGCCCCCGTCAAGCTGGATAAGGACACCGCGACAGGCTATATGCGCTACACGGGGATAAAGCCGGGCACGTGCTTCCTCAAGTACATCATCGACGAGAATGTCTACTCGACGATAAACAGCGCCGGCACCTTTACCAAGAACAGCGACCTTCAATCCACCGCCACGCTGGAGATCACGGTCTCCGGTATCAAGGAGGAGGCAAATCCCACCGGGACGATTACAATTTCGGGGAACTATTTCGGCTTTGTCGGCGCTGAGCCGGCGGCTCTTGACGGGCCCGACGGTCTGAACGTCTCCATCCGTGACATGAGCGGCAAAGAGCTGGACAAGAAATACGTCTGGGAAAAGCAGGAGCTGGACAGCCGCGGCATCCAGTTCAATGCGGAAAACAAGGTCAGCTTCACAAAGACCGGCAAGTACCATGTCCGCGTGGTCTGCGACGACATCGCCGCCAAATCCAACTGGTATGAGATCGAGGTGCACAATTACACCTTTATACCCGAGGGCGCCAACATCATGGCTACCTGCACCGACCCCCAGTGCCCCGACATGATGTATACGCTGCACCGTCCGGAGAAGACCGTCTACGGCGACGGCAAGAGCGCCTGGGCGACCGTGACCGGCAAGATCGCGGGTCTGACCCCGCCGAACGTGGAGTATCGGCGCGGTACGGAAAAGCTCTCTACGCCTCCCAGAGACGCGGGGACCTATACCGCCAGCATCACCATCGGCGGCGCGACGGCTGAGGTGGAGTACACGATCGCGAAGGCCGAGACGCTTGTCACCGAGCTGCCCACCGCCAATTCTCAGGTTGACGGGGGTACGCTTTACTACAGTAAGCTTACCGGCGGCGCAGCCAACACACCGGGCAGCTTCGCATGGTCGGATAGCAGCATTCGTGTCACGCTGGAGGACAGCAATAAAACACCGTATCAGGTGACTTTTACCCCCACGAACCCGAACTACTTGCCTGCCTACGTTTATGTGACGGTGCCCGTGGTTCCCTCGCGGCCCTGGGTAACGGTCAAGCCAATCGGAAAGAGACTGGTCTATAACGGACAGGCGCAGGAGCTTGTCGTGCCTGGTGAAGCAGATAAAGGAAATCTCTTATATGGCGTTTCTCAGGACGAGAACGTCGACATCGAAACGCTGGAATACAGTGAGAAGATCCCCACTGCCGCGGAAGCCGGCATCTACTACATCTGGTACGCCGTGCGCGACCCCAATGACATCCACATTGACCCGATAAATGCGGAGACAGTCATCGAAAAGACCGTCCCGACCGTCAGTTTCCCCAACCTGATCCTGCCCTATACCGGCGAGGAACAGCCTCTGGCGCTCGACCCTGTCGTGGGGCCCGGTGAAAACCTGACGCTGCACTACAGCCTGGACGATCCCGACAATGAGCTGCTCGAGCCGCCGACGGGGAAGGAGCCCGGCACCTATACGCTTTACTATCGTGTGGAGAGCAACAATCCCTCCTGCGAATCCCTGCCCTACGGCGAGCCTGTGCAGATCATGATCCTCGAGAATATGGAAGAGGTGCTTGCCGATCTGGACATGAGCATCGAGGGCTGGACCTACGGCGAGGAGCCGAACGCGCCCGTGATCTCCGGAAACCCCTACAATATCCCTATAAGCTTCGAGTATAAGGAGCGCAACGCCCTCGACGAAAGCTACAGCGCCGTCGTGCCGACCGACGCGGGCGACTATACCGTGAAGGCCACCGCCGCAGCTTCCAACTTCTACGGTGAGCACAGCGTTACCGCAAACTTTACTATCGAAAAGCGCGTCCCGGTCCTGGGCGAGGATTTCGATATCGTGCCTCAGGACCCTGTCTATGACGGTACCTATAAGGAGCTGGTCTCCATCGCGGTCAAGGAGGGGAGCGGCCTGAAGCTGTGGTGCAGCTTTGACCGGAAAAACGTCCTGGCCGGAACGCCGAAGAAGCGCGACATCGGCGACTACAAGATCTGGTACAAGGTCAGCGGCAATAAAAACTATGAGGATCTCTCCGAATGGGCCGGCCCGCTTGCCGCCTCCATACAGTCGGAGATCACGGTCACAGTGCCGAGCGCCGCGAAGTTCTATGACGGCGAGCCCTTGCCTCTCAGCTATAGGCTGGATGGACTGAGTGACGAATACAGCGTCAGCGACGTGGTCTACAGCGGCAGCAGCATCACCGACGTGGGAGAGATTGAAATTTCCGTTCTGAGCCTGAAGATCACAGACCCGTACGGAGACGATGTCACCGACGAATGCTCCATCCACTATGTCCCCGGCAGGCTGGTCGTTCTGGCGGAGCCTGACTTCATCGTCCCCCAAATGCTGAAGTCCATTGCTCCGCAGGCCTTCGCCGGGATTGGCGCCGAGAGCGTCCTGCTCACGGAGAGAGTGGAGGAAGTCGGCTTCGATGCCTTCGGAGACTGCGAAAAGCTCACGGCCTTCATCGTCTGCGGCGCGGAGACGGAGATCGACAATGAGGCCCTCATGGGCAGCGCAAACGTCACGGTCTACGCCCCCGCGGGCAGCAAGGCCGAGGAATTTGCGGAGGCTTACAGCATCAGCTTCATCCCGCTTCTGGATCAGGCCGGATAAACAAAACCCAAATGCTCCGGCGTCCCCTAATCGGGCGCCGGAGCAAAACAATTGGCACGGGATATTGACAAAACAAAATCCCTGTTGTAAAATCCATTCAATTGCTGTGACGGGCAGGAGTACGCTTTGAGCTGATCGCAGAGAGGGGACGGACGGTGCAAGTCCCTGTGAGGCTAAGCGGAAGGTCGGCCCCGAGCGTTCCGGGTGAAGGTTTTCATAAAACCGCGTAGTCCGGGCGGGCAGCTCCCGTTATCGAGCTTTTGAGTGCCGCAGAAATGCGGAATTCAGGTGGTACCACGGATCATTCCGCCCTGAGACGAAAAGTCTCGGGGCGTTTTTCGTTGGAGGGAAGCCATGAGATTTGAAGTAAAGACAGAGCTGACAAAGCAGGATTTTCAAAACTATTATCAGCTGAATCAAAAGGTACATGCGCCTGCCGCTTTTATGGTGAACAAGTACGGCGGCATTGCGGGAGTGATCTTCGCGGTGGTGCTGACGATCGCGATCCTGGTCTACCGGCTCTGGACGAGCAAGGGTGTCATGATCCCATACTGCATCTTTATGGTCCTGCTGATCGCCCTGCCGTTTGTAAACCGCTGGCTGCTGAACCGCATGTATGAGGCCAGCCGCGGCGCGCTCAAGGCGGAATACCGTTTCGGTGACAGCGGGGTCGAGTCAACGACCGGGACCACGCACAGTGTGTACACCTGGTTTGCCTTCTGTGAGCTGTACCACAGCGGCGTGTATTATTACCTGTTTGTCGACAAGGCACACGCCATCGTGCTGCCCGAGCGCTGCTTTACCCAGGGCGACCCCGCCGCCTTCGGCACCTTCATCGCCGAAAAGACGGGACTTGAAGTGAAAGAAATCAAATGAGTATAGAAGGAGCAAGCAACATGAGAGAACTGCCGAAGACCTACGACCCCAGGCAGGTCGAGAAGAAAATCTACGACATGTGGGAGAAAAACGGCTGCTTTAAGGGCGAGATCGACCCGGACAAGAAGCCCTTCTCCATCGTCATGCCGCCCCCCAATGTCACGGGCCAGCTCCACATGGGCCATGCCCTGGACGCGACCCTGCAGGACATCCTGACCCGCTACAAGCGCATGCAGGGCTACGCCGCCCTGTGGCTGCCCGGCGTCGATCACGCGGGCATTGCTACCCAGATCAAGGTGGAGGAGGTGCTGCGCAAGGAGGAGGGCAAGACCCGCTATGACCTCGGGCGCGAGAAATTCCTGGAGCGCGTCTGGGACTGGAAAAAGCAGTACGGCGACCGCATCGTCGAGCAGCAGAAGAGCATGGGCGTGTCCTGCGACTGGAGCCGCAGCCGCTTCACCATGGACGAGGTCTGCGCCCGGTCCGTGCGTGAAAACTTCTGCGACCTCTATGAAAAGGGCCTCATTTATAAGGGCAGCCGCATCATCAACTGGTGCCCCCACTGCCGCACCGCCCTGAGCGACGCCGAGGTCGAATACAAGGACATCCCCGGCTCCTTCTGGTATATCCGCTACCCGGTGGAGGAGTCCGACGAGGAGTTCATCATCGCCACCACCCGCCCCGAGACCATGCTGGGCGACTCCGGCGTGGCGGTCAACCCCGCGGACGAGAAGTATCAGCACCTCGTCGGCAAGAACGCGATCCTGCCGCTCGTGGGCCGCAAGCTCCCCATCGTCGCGGACGACTATGTTGAGCTCGGCTTCGGCACCGGCGCCGTGAAGATGACGCCCTGCCACGACCCCAACGACTATGAGGTCGGCCTGCGCCACAACCTCGAGCAGATCCAGTGCATCGACGAGGACGCGAAGATCATCAACGGCGGCAAGTATAACGGCATGGACCGCTATGAGGCGAGAAAGGCCATCGTCGCCGATCTTGAGGAGCAGGGCTATCTTGTGAAGGTCGAACCCTACAGCCACAATGTCGGCACCTGCTATCGCTGCGGCACCGTGGTCGAGCCCCTCATCAGCCCCCAGTGGTTTGTGAAGATGAAGCCGCTGGCCAAGGCCGCCATCGAAGTGGTGAAGGACGGGCGCATCAAGTTCGTGCCCGAGCGCTTTACCAAGATCTACCTCAACTGGATGGAGAACGTGCACGACTGGTGCATCTCCCGCCAGCTCTGGTGGGGCCACCAGATCCCCGCCTGGTACTGCGACGACTGCGGCCACATCACCGTCTCCCGCGAGGATGCCTGCGAGTGCGAGAATTGTCACAGCAGGCATATCCACCGCGACGAGGACGTGCTGGACACCTGGTTCTCCTCCGCGCTCTGGCCCTTCTCCACGATGGGCTGGCCCGAGAAGACCGCTGATCTCGACTACTGGTACCCGACCTCCGTCATGGTCACGGGCTATGACATCATCTTCTTCTGGGTCTCCCGCATGATCTTCTCCGGCATGGAGCAGATGAAAGAGGAGCCCTTCAAGACCGTCTTTATCCACGGTCTCGTGCGCGACAGCCAGGGCCGCAAGATGTCCAAGTCCCTCGGAAACGGCATTGACCCGCTGGAGATGGTCGATCAGTACGGCGCGGACGCCCTGCGCTTCAATCTCATCACCGGCAACAGCCCCGGCAACGACATGCGCTTTTATGTGGAAAAGTGCGAGGCCATGCGCAACTTCTGCAACAAGCTCTGGAACGCCTCCCGTTTCGTGGTGATGAACCTCTCCATCGAGGATAATTCGCTCCCTGAGAGGCTCGAGATCGAGGACCGCTGGATCCTCTCCAAGCTCAACGATCTGACGAAAGAGGTCTGCGAGAACATGGACAGCTTTGAGCTGGGCGTGGCCGCGGGCAAAATCTACGACTTCATCTGGGACAGCTACTGCGACTGGTACATTGAGCTGACCAAGCCCCGCCTCAATGGCGAAGATGAGGAAGCGAAGATCTCTGCCCAGCGCGTGCTGCTGTATGTGCTGACCGAGATTTTGAAGCTTATCCACCCCTTCATCCCGTTCATCACCGAGGAGATCTGGCAGTCCCTGCCCCATGAGGGCACGGCCCTCATGCTCGAGCGCTACCCGGCCTTTGACCCCGCCCTCAGCTTCCCCGAGGACGAACAGAACTTTGAGATGGTCATGAACGCCATCAAGGCCGTCCGCGCGCGCCGCAGCGAGATGAACGTGCCGCCCTCCCGCAAGGCGCACCTCATCATCGTGACCGACAAAAAGGCCGCTTTTGAAGCCGGCGTGAGCTACATTAAGAAGCTCGCCTACGCAAGCGAGGTCACCGTCACCGGTGAGGCCCCCGCGAGCACCGACGGCATGGTCTCCGTCGTCACCGACAACGCCCGCATGTTCATGCCCATGGCGGAGCTGGTGGATCTGGAGAAGGAGAGAGCCCGCATTCAGAAGGAGCTCCAAAACGCCGAAAAGCAGCTCGCCGGTCAGAACGCGAAGCTCTCGAACGAGAACTTCGTCACCCGCGCGCCCGAGGCCGTCGTCAACGTCGAGCGCGAGAAGAAGGCCAAGCTCGAGGCCCTGATCGAAAATCTCAAGATCAGCTTGGAGCACCTCGGCTAAAGCGACAAATTCCGCAAACCAAATACGATAGAATAACACCGCACAAAACGTGCGGTGTTATTTTTTAATACCATACGGTCATCCTGAGCGCCAGCGAAGGATCTGCTTGTCGGGATTGCCGTTATCAAGATTCTTCGCTTCACCCAGAATGACGGGCTAATAATGATACAAAAGGAGCTGAGATAAATGGAAATCAGCACTGGCTTTGAGGCCGGACGGCTCACGGTTTACCTGAGCGGGGAGCTGGACCACCACGAGGCGCGCCGCGCCATGCTGCGCATCGACGAACTGCTGGACGAGTACCTGCCCCGCGACTGCGCCCTGAACCTTTCGGGTCTTCGCTTTATGGACTCCTCGGGCATCGCCGTCATCATCCGCGTCAGCCGCCGCATGCAGATCCTCGGCGGCAGGGCCTGGATCGAGGACCCGGCGCGCCAGCCCCAGCGGGTCATCGACGCGGCCGGTATCGACCGCCTGGTCCCCATCGCCATGAGCAGATAAGGAGCAGCGCATGAAGGAGAATAACTACATAAAGCTGGAGTTTCCCAGCCACAGCAGCAATGAGGGCTTTGCCCGCGCGGCGGCGGCCGCCTTCGCCTCCCAGCTCGACCCCACCATGGAGGAGCTCGGCGACCTGCGCACCGCCGTCTCCGAGGCGGTCACCAACGCCATCGTCCATGCCTATCCGGACAGCATCGGGCGCATCTCTCTGCGCATGCGCATCCTCGACGGCTGCACCGTGGAGATCAGCGTTCGAGACTGGGGGCGCGGCATCGAGGACGTGGAGAAGGCCATGACGCCGCTCTATACTTCCGGCGGGGAGGAGCGCAGCGGCATGGGCTTTACCATCATGGAGAGCTTCATGGACAGGCTCCGTGTCCGCTCCGTCCCCGGCGGCGGCACCACCGTCACCATGCGCAAGCTCATCAGCCCCCGCGCAAAGCGCCTATGAATCTCGGGCGCACAGAGCTCATCCGCCGCGCCCAGGCGGGGGAGAAGGAGGCGGCGCAGCGCCTGGTGGAGGAAAACGCGGGCCTTATATGGAGCGTGGCGCGCCGCTACTTCGGCCGCGGGGTGGAGCCGGATGATCTCTATCAGCTTGGCTGCGTGGGCTTCCTCAAGGCCATCGAGGGCTTTGACTTAAGCTACGGCACCCAGTTTTCCACCTATGCCGTGCCGAAGATCTCCGGCGAGATCCGCCGTTTCCTGCGTGACGACGGGGTCGTGAAGGTCAGCCGCAGCGTCAAGGAGCAGGCGGCAAAGATCCGCCAGGCACGGCTTCTGCTGGAGCAGCGTATCGGCCGCGAGCCCAAGATGTCGGAGCTGTCCGCCGAGACAGGCCTGAGCCCGGAGGAGATCGCCTTCGCCGAGACAGCAACCGGCCCCGCCGACAGCATACAGCGTGAGAGCGGAGAGGACGGCTTCACCCTGGAGCTGGTGCTGGGTGACTTTGGAGCGGAGGACAAGATGGTGGAGCACGTGGCCCTGCGCGCCGCCATTGAAAAGCTGCCCGAACGGGAAAAGCAGGTGATCGGCCTGCGCTATTACCACGGCATGACCCAGCAGGACAGCGCCCGCGTCCTGCATGTTTCGCAGGTGCAGATCTCCCGACTGGAGAGACGAGCTGTGGACATGCTTCGGAAAATGATGGAATGAAGATGCCCGGCAAACCGTAAAGGAATGCCGGGCTTTGCTGATGCTGTATACGGTTGTTATCCGTTGAGGGGGATCAGGAGCTTGTCGCCGGCCTTCATGAGGGCAAAGTCCAGGGTGTTGTAGGTCTGCAGATGCTCGCGGTTTTCGGCAAAGTCGATGCCGTAGCGGGTGAACACGCTCTCGACCGATTCACCCTCGAGCATGATGTGGGACATGACGGTGGTGTAGATCTTGGTCTTGAGATTGCGTTCGGTGGTGGGCAGGAGATAGATAGCGCCGATGGTGAGATTGTTCAGATCCTTGTCCTCGTTGAGGGCCTTGATCGCCTCGGCGTAGTCATCATAGGGCAGGCCCCAGAGCTTGTAGATGAACTTGAGCGTGTCGCCTTTCTGCACCTTGTAAGGGATGACGTAGTAGTGGATCTTGTCCTTGGAGGAAATCAGGTGCGGCGCTTCGCCGACGATATCCTTCTCGGCCTTGGGGATCTTGATGGTCTCACCGATGGTGAGGATCTCCATCTGCGACTCGCGGTCCATTCCGTTGAGGACCATGACGATATATTTGTCCGCATCGTAATCTCTGCCGTTTGCTTTGAGAAGCTTACGAACGGTGTCGCCCTTCTGGATCGTGACCGTGATATAGTCTTCCTCGGCGAAGGCTGCGGCAGGCAGCAGGAGCATGAGCATCACCAGACTCAGGAGCAATACAAGAGTGCGTTTAAACATGTCGGATAACCTCCTCATTTCTTACCGCGTCGGCGGAACATCTGTCCGCTGTTGATGGATTTATCATAACAGAAAAGTTGAATTATGTAAAGTAAATTATTGCCATTGTCCGGTTTTTTTCTTTGAAAACGCAGGATATAGAAAAACAGTTGCCTATACGGTCAAAATGATGTATAATACTTTGAATTTCCAAAGGAGGAAATCAGAATGGCAAAAGACAAGAAAAAGACTGCGGGGGAAGCCCCGGATCCTTACGCTTCCACGAAAGAGCTTTACGACTGGATCCTGTGCCTGCTGTTTGCACTGATCGTGTGCGTGCTGCTGTTCGCCTTTGTGTTCCACGTGATCGACGTGGTGGGAACCTCCATGGTGCCGACGCTCCACAACGGCGACAAGATGCTGGTCTCGGGCCTGCTGTATAAACCCAAGGCCGGGGACATCGTCATCTTCAAGAAGGACGAGTACAGCCCCGACCGCGCCCTGGTAAAGCGTGTTATCGCCACCGAGGGCCAGGAGATCAACATGGACTTTGCAAACGGCATCGTCTACATCGACGGCGAGCCCATCGTGGAGCCCTACATCAACGATCTGACCTACAACAAGCTGGACTTCATCGGCCCCAAGACCGTGCCGGAGGGCTGCGTCTTCGTCATGGGCGACAACCGCAACGCCTCGGTCGACAGCCGCAAGAACGAGATCGGCATGCTCGACACCCGCCTCATCATCGGCAGGGCGTATTACGTCATTTACCCGCTGTCGGTCCTGCGCGCCATCAAATGAGCGGCGGCATGGAGAAAATGAACATCCAATGGTTCCCCGGTCACATGACCAGGGCCCAGCGGATGATCGAAGAAAATCTCAAGCTCGTCGACGCGGTGTGCGAGATCCTTGACGCGCGCATCCCAGCCTCCAGCCGCAACCCGGATATCGACAGGCTTGCCGCGGGAAAGCCGCGCCTTGTGATCTTAAACCGCTGCGATCTGGCCGACCTTGAGGCGACAGCCCGCTGGCGCAGATATTTCCAGGCGCAGGGCATCGCCATTCTGGAGACCGACGCAAGGACGGGCAAAGGGACAGGCGGCTTTGTCCCCGCCGTGCGCGAACTTCTCAAGGACAAGCTTGCCGACTACGCCGCCAAGGGTCAGGCGGGCAGACCGCTGCGCGTGATGATCCTCGGCATCCCGAACGTGGGCAAGTCTACCTTTATCAACAAGGTGGCCGGCCGCAAAGCCGCCATAGCGGGGGACAAGCCAGGCGTCACACGCGGCAGGCAGTGGATCAGCATCGACGCGGGCCTTGACCTGCTGGACACCCCCGGCATCCTCTGGCCGAAGTTCGACAGCCAGGAGGTGGGGGAGATGCTGGCCATCACAAACGCCATCAAGGCGGACGTGCTGGACAAGGAGACTCTGGGCGCAAACTTCATGCTGAGACTGCGGGAAAACTACCCAGACGCCCTGCGCGAGCGCTATAAGATCGAGCCCGATCCCGCCCTCAACGGCTTTGAGCTGCTGGAACAGGCTGCAAAGAAGCGCGGCTTTCTTGTCTCCCGCGGGGAATACGACATCGAGCGCATGGCGAACACCCTTTTGAAGGAATACCACGAGGGGAAGCTTGGAAGACTGACACTGGAGATGCCGGATGACAGAGCTTTGGACGCTGGAAAATGAGATATACGCCGAGGGGTACAGCCTGATCTGCGGCGTGGACGAGGCGGGCCGGGGACCGCTTGCGGGCCCCGTGTATGCCGCCGCGGTGATTTTGCCGCGCGGTCTGAACATCGAGGGGCTCGATGACTCCAAGAAGCTCACGGAGAAAAAGCGCGAGGCGCTGTTTGATCCCATCCGGGAACAGGCAATTGCTTACGGCGTCGCGTTTGCAACTGTGGAGGAAATCGAGGCGCTGAACATCTTAAACGCCACCTTTCTCGCCATGAACCGCGCCATTGAGCAGTTAAGTCCCGTCCCGGAGCTGACCCTCATCGACGGCAACCGCAATACCGGCATCCGCTTCCCGAGCCGCTGCATCATCAAGGGCGACGCGAAATGCGCCGACATCGCGGCGGCCTCGGTGTTGGCCAAAGTAAGCCGTGACCGCTATATGCTGGAAATGGCCGAAAAGTACCCGGCATACCATTTTGAGCAGCACAAGGGCTACGGCACGAAGCTCCACTATGACGCTCTGCGGGAATATGGCCCGTCGCCCATCCACCGCATGAGCTTTCTCAAAAAGCTGTACGGATGAACGACAAAAAGGAGCGCGGCAATTGGGGCGAGGAGCGCGCCGCCCTATTCCTGCGCCTGCACGGCTATAGAATCGTGGAGCGCAACTTCCGCTGCCGCCAGGGAGAGATCGACATCATCGCCCGCAAGGGGGAGGTCGTGGTCTTTGTGGAGGTCAAGCAGCGCAAGAACGCGGACTTCGGCGAGGCCCGCGAGTTTGTGACCTACAGCAAGCAGCGCCGCGTGATCGCCGCGGCGGAGCTCTGGCTTTTGAAGACGGGCTGCGAGCTTCAACCACGCTTCGACGTGATCGAGGTCTACGCCCCCGAGGGGACGAAGACACTCCTGCCGGAGATCAACCATATAGAAAACGCGTTTTCGGCGTGATTATGTACCCCGCCCGGCCGGACGGGGCGCTTTCAGCAGGTCCCTCTCGGACAGAAGGTGGAGCAGTAGGTTTCGCCCTTGGAGCTTGCGTTTTCGTTCTGGACGCTGATGCGCTCGGCGTTGCAGCGGCAGTCCACGGTGTTGTACTTGCAGGCGATCACGTCGCAACCGACGCCGGGATTGGACGTGTGATTTTTCTTTTCCGTCATGATACATGCCTCCATCATTGATTGGATTCAGCCATAGTATCTGCCGGTTTATCGTGATTATACGGAGGAAGTATGGCCCTTTACACCATCGGTGACCTGCACCTGTCATTCTATAAGGAAAAGCCGATGGAGATTTTCGGCGACAACTGGCGCGGCCACGCGGAAAAGCTGCGTGCGTCCTTCTCAAAGCTGAACGACGACGATCTGACAGTACTCTGCGGGGACCTCAGCTGGGGCATGAACCTCGAAGAAACTCTGCCGGATTTCAAATTTGTGGATTCTTTGCCCGGCAAAAAGCTCATCCTCAAGGGAAACCACGACTACTGGTGGACCACCGCCGCCAAGACCAAACGCTTTTTCCAAGAACAGGGCATCACCACCATCGACATCCTCCACAATAACGCCTTTGCCTGGGGCGGCTATGCCATCTGCGGCACGCGGGGCTGGTTTTATGAGGAAGAAAAGGGCGGTGAGCACGACGCGAAGATCATGCGCCGGGAGATCATGCGCCTGGAAGCGTCACTGAAAGCGGCGGGGGAGCGGACAAAGCTGGTCTTCCTCCACTACCCGCCCATCTACGGCAATTACCGCTGTGAGGAGATCCTGACGCTGCTCAAGGAGTATCGCGTGCCGCTGTGTTATTACGGCCACATCCACGGCAAGGGCTGTTCCTGGGCCTTCAACGGCTGCAATGACGGGACGCAGTTTAAGCTCGTCTCGGCGGATTTCGTCAATTTCACCCCGGTGCGTGTACCGTTTGCGGAAGAGTAAAGAACCACACCCGCCTTCCCCCAAAAAGGAATGGTAAAGAATGCCCACATTTTATTATTTTATCATTGATTTTACCAAAATTATCTGTTATCATAACCGAGTGCGTGCAGACACATATAGAGGAGGAAATCAACAATGATTCTGAAGAATGTCGAAAAGAAAGAAAACAATACCGCTGCTTTTGTGGTCGAGTCCGACGCTGCCGAGTTTTCCAAGGCCGTCAATGACGCTTACCTCAAGAACAGATCTTCCATAAGCATCCCCGGCTTCCGCAAGGGCAAGGCACCCCGCGCCGTGATCGAGGGCATGTACGGCCCCGAGGTGTTCTATCAGGACGCCATGGACGAGCTGGCCCCCGAGGCCTTTGAGTTCGGCCTGATGGAATCCGGTCTCAAGACCGTCGGCGCCCCCGCCATCTCCGACGTGAACATCACGGACGAGAAGACCGTCGCCTACACCTTCTCCGTGTCTGTCTACCCCGAGGTCACCCTCGGCCAGTACAAGGGCCTTGAGGCCGCAAAGAACATCCCCGAGGTCACCGACGCTGACGTGGAAGCGGAGCTCAACGCCACCCGCAAGCGCAACGCAAGAATGCTCGACATTGACGACCGCGAGGCCCGGATGGGCGACACCGCCAACATCGACTTTGACGGCTACCTCGACGGCGAGCGCTTCGACGGCGGCAAGGCGGAGGGCTACGCGCTCGAGCTCGGTTCCAACAGCTTTGTCCCCGGCTTTGAGGAGCAGGTCGCCGGCATGAAGATCGGCGAGGAGAAGGACATCGACATCACCTTCCCCGAGGACTACACCCCCGAGCTTGCGGGCAAGGCCGTGGTGTTCAAGGTCAAGCTCAACAGCCTGACCACCCCCGAGCTTCCCGAGCTTGACGACGAGTTTGCCAAGGACGTGTCCGAGTTTGACACCCTCGACGAGTACAAGGCCAGCATCCGCGAGAATCTGACCAAATCCCGCACCGAGCGAGCCGACGCCGATTTCCGCAATGAGATCATGCGCCAGGCCGTCGAGAACATCACCGCCGACATCCCGGAGGTCATGATCGAGGAGAAGGTGGAGGACATCCTGCGCAACTACGCAAGCCAGTTCGGCATGCGCGACCGCAATGTCAGCCTCGACGAACTCAAGAAGATGATGGGCATTTCCGACGAGGCCATGGAAACGAGCATCCGCCCCGCCGCCCTCTTCCAGGTCAAGAATGACCTGCTGCTTGACGCCGTGATAGACGCCGAGGAGCTTGCCGACACCGACGAGGCCTTTGCCGCCTACGTGGAGAAGACTGCCCAGGACATCGGCGCCACCGCCGAACAGCTCAAGCAGTACTTCGGCGAGGACTTCATGCGCCACGAGTTCCGCAAGGAGCTGGCCACCGACCTCATCGTCGACAGCGCTGCCGTCAAGGCGGAATAATTTTCCTGCAAACCGGATAAGCTCTTTTTGATCTTTGTTTTATAAGGAGCCAGTCAATGAGTTTAGTACCCTATGTAGTCGAGCAGACCAGCCGCGGAGAGCGGTCTTATGACATCTTTTCCCGCCTGCTCAATGACCGTATCGTCATGCTGTCCGAGGAGGTCAACGACAACACCGCCAGCCTCATCGTTGCCCAGCTTCTGTATCTGGAAGCCCAGGACCCGGACAAGGACATCCAGTTTTATATCAACAGCCCCGGCGGCAGCGTCTCGGCGGGCCTTGCGATTTATGACACCATGCAGTACATCAAGCCCGATGTCTCGACCATCTGCATCGGCATGGCCGCCTCCATGGGCGCGTTCCTGCTGTCCTCGGGCGCAAAGGGCAAGCGCATCGCCCTGCCCAACGCCGAGATCATGATCCATCAGCCCTCCGGCGGCAGCCAGGGCCAGGCCACCGATATCCAGATCCAGGCGGAGCATATCCTCAAGATCAAGAAAAAGCTCAACGCGATCCTGGCGGAGAATACCGGCAAGAGCGTCGAACAGATCGCCGCCGACTGCGAGCGCGATCACTTCATGTCCGCCGACGAGGCCAAAGAGTACGGCCTGATCGACAAGGTCATCTACAAGCGTTGATAAGTGCGGAAGGGGGGACCGGAATGCGATCCCTCCTTCCTTTCGTAAGGAGAAACTATGGCAAGAAATGAAGACAGACGCAGCATCCGCTGCTCCTTCTGCGGCAAGCCCCAGTCCCTGGTGGACCACTTGATCGCGGGCAACAACTGCTACATCTGCGACGACTGCGTACGTATGTGCGCGAGCATCATCGGCGAAGAAATGGAGGACGAGCAGCAGACCGTCATCGGTCACGACGGCCGTCCGCTGGAGCTTAAAAAGCTGCCCAAACCCATACAGATCAAGGAGCGCCTGGACGAGTACGTGATCGGCCAGGAGAGGGCCAAGATCGTCCTGTCCGTCGCGGTCTACAACCACTATAAACGCATCCTCCACGCCTCCAAGGACGACGTGGAGCTACAAAAGAGCAACATCCTGCTCATCGGCCCCACCGGCAGCGGCAAGACCCTCTTTGCCCAGACCATGGCCAAGATGCTGGATGTGCCCTTCGCAATCGCCGACGCCACCACCCTCACCGAGGCGGGCTACGTGGGCGAGGATGTGGAGAACGTCATCCTCAAGCTTCTGCAGGCTGCGGACTTCGACGTGGAGCGCGCCCAGAAGGGCATCATCTACATCGACGAGATCGACAAGATTGCCCGCAAGAGCGAGAACACCTCCATCACCCGCGACGTGTCGGGCGAGGGTGTGCAGCAGGCGATGCTCAAGCTCCTCGAGGGCACGATCGCAAACGTCCCGCCCAACGGCGGACGCAAGCACCCCCAGCAGGAGTTTATCCATGTGGACACCACAAACATCCTCTTTATCTGCGGCGGCGCGTTTGACGGCCTTGACAAGATCATCGAAAAGCGCACCGACAAGAAGAGCATGGGCTTCGGCGCCGAGATCGTGAGCAAGGCCGAACGTGACGTGGGCCAGATCATGGCCCAGGTGCAGCAGCACGACCTTCTGAAGTTCGGCATCATCCCGGAGCTCATCGGCAGGCTGCCCGTGGTCGCAACGCTTGAAAGCCTCAAGCGCGACGACCTTGTGCGTATCCTCACCGAACCGAAAAACGCCATGACCCGCCAGTACCAGATCCTCATGTCCTACGACGGGGTTGAGCTCGCCTTCGAGAAGGAGGCCCTGGAGGCCATTGCCGACAAGGCTGTTGCAATGAAGATCGGCGCGCGCGGCCTTCGGAGCGTGGTGGAGGGCGTCATGACCGACATCATGTACCGCATCCCCTCCGACAAGACGGCGAAGAAGGTCATCGTCACCGCCGAGAGCGTGCGTGAGGGCACAAGCCCCCTGGTGCTGCACGAGAATGATATCAAGCTCGACGCGCCCGAAGAGCAGAAACGGCTGAAAAGCGCGAACCAGTAATCATCACTACGCACTGTCATCCTGAGCGTCAGCGAAGGAATTTTGCGACGCATACAGAGTAATCAGGAGTATACCGGAAAGGATACGCCATGGCACAGAAGAATCAAGAATACAGGAAGCTGCCGCTGCTGGCCCTGCGCGGTCTGCACGTGTTCCCGGGGATGCTGCTCACCTTCGATGTGGAGCGGCCCGCCTCCATCGCGGCGCTCAATACCGCCATCCGTGCCGACCAGATCATCTTCCTCTCGGCCCAGAAGGACCTGAGCGCGGACCTTCCAACCGAGGAGGAGATCTACGCCGTCGGTACGGTCTGCCGCATCCGTCAGCAGCTTCGTCAGCCCCACGGCAACATCTGCCGCGTGATGGTGGAGGGCCTCTACCGCGCGAAGGCGGAGAGCATGCACTGCGAGCCTGACAATTACTTTGCCTATGTGGAGGAGCTGCCGGACAAGCCGGAGCGCGTGGGCAGCGAAAAGCGGGAAGCGCTTTTCCGCAGCTGCCTCAACCAGTTTGAGGAGTACATCCAGTATAACGGCGACATGATCAACGAGCAGCTTCTGAACCTGCTCGCAAATCCCGACCCCGGCTATGTCTCCAACTACCTGTCCCAGAACGTGAGACTGAGCGTGGAGGACCGCCAACTCCTTTTAGAGGAGCGCTATCCCACGCGCCGTCTTGCGCTCATCAACCGTCTGCTCACACGGGAGCTCAGCATCCTGAGCATCGAGAAGGAGCTTTCCGACCAGACCCAGGAGGCCATGAACCGCAACCAGCGGGACTACTATCTGCGCGAGGAAATGAAGATCATCCAGGCCGAGCTCGGCGAGGACGACGATATCGAGCTCTACCGCGAGAAGATCGACGCCCTGCCCGTTTCCGACGAGGTGCGCGAGAAGCTCAGCAAAGAGCTGGGCAGACTCTCAAAGCAGCCCTTCGGTTCCTCCGAGGCCGCCGTCCTGCGCAACTATCTTGACATCTGCCTGGAAATCCCCTGGGGCGTCACGACGAAGGAGACCATCAACATCTTAAAGGCCCGCAAGAAGCTGGACGACGACCACTTCGGCCTCGAGAAGGTCAAGGAGCGCATCCTCGAATACCTCGCCGTCAAGCAGTTGAGCCCCGATGTCAAGGGCGGGCTCCTATGCCTCGTCGGCCCTCCGGGAACCGGCAAGACCAGCATCGCCCAGAGCATCGCCGCCGCCACGAACCGCAAGCTCGTGCGCATCTCCCTCGGCGGCGTGCATGATGAGGCCGAGATCCGCGGTCACCGCCGCACCTACATCGGCTCCATGCCCGGGCGCATCATCAGCGGCGTCATCCAGGCCAAGTCCTGTAATCCCCTGATGGTATTGGACGAGATCGACAAGCTCGCCGCCGACTACCGCGGCGACCCTGCGGCGGCCTTGCTCGAAGCTCTGGACGGAGAGCAGAACGGGAGCTTCCGCGATAACTTCCTCGAGCTGCCCTTCGACCTGTCCGGTGTGTTCTTCATCACAACCGCGAACACCACCTCGACGATCCCGCGCGCTCTGCTTGACCGCATGGAGGTCATTGAGCTCAATAGCTACACCGACGAGGAAAAGCTGCAAATTGCCAAGCGCCACCTGATCCCCAAGCAACGCAAAAAGCACGGCCTCAAGCCCGCGCAGCTCAAGATCCAGGACGATGCCATCCGCGGCATCATCGGCTCCTACACCCGCGAATCCGGCGTTAGAAACCTCGAGCGTGAGATCGCGAACGTCTGCCGCAAGGCGGCCTCCGGCATCGCGGAGGAGAAGTATAAGAGCCTCAATCTCCACGCCTCCGGCCTGCAGGACCTGCTCGGCCCCGCACGCTTCAAGCCCGACACCGTTCACCCGCGCGACGAGATCGGCCTTGTGCGCGGCCTTGCCTGGACCCAGGTGGGCGGTGAGGTGCTGGACGTGGAGGTCGCGGTGGTCAACGGCAGCGGCAAGCTGGAGCTCACCGGCAATCTCGGCGAGGTGATGAAGGAGTCTGCCAAGGCTGCTATCACCTACATCCGCAGCCGCAGCGCCATGCTGGGCATCGACCCGGATTTCTATAAAAACCGGGATATCCATATTCACTTCCCGGAGGGGGCGGTTCCCAAGGACGGGCCCTCCGCCGGCATCACCATGACAGTTGCGCTCATCTCCGCCCTCACGGGGACCCCGGTGCGGCGCGATGTCGCCATGACCGGCGAAGTGACCCTGCGCGGCCGGGTGCTTCCCATTGGGGGACTCAGAGAGAAGACCATGGGCGCGCTGCGCGCCGGGGTCAAAACTGTTATCATCCCGAAGGACAACGAGGCGGATCTGGAGAACATAGACCAGACGGTGCGCTCCAAGCTCAGCTTTGTGACGGCTGAGAACGTGGACGACATCCTGGACACGGCCCTGGCAAGAAAAACGAACGAGACGGCGATGCCCGCGCCTCTGCCCGTGCAGAGCCAGGAGCGGCTGCCCGTCAGACAGTGATATGAAAGCATTGAATGTCAACAGGGCGGAGTTTGTCAAATCCGCCGTCAGCCCCAACCAGTTTATCGAAAGCTCCCTGCCCGCCGTGGCCTTTGCAGGGAAATCCAACGTGGGGAAGTCCTCGGTCATCAACCGGCTTCTCAATCGCAAGAACTTCGCCCGCGTCGGCGCGACCCCCGGCAAAACCATCCATGTCAATTACTTCCTCATCGACGAACGCCTCTACCTCATCGACCTGCCGGGCTACGGCTACGCGAAGGTCTCCCAGTCTGAGCGCGAGCGCTGGGGCAAGCTCATGGAGGATTTCTTTGCAGCCGGTCTTTTCCGGCTCGGCGTCATGATCGTGGACGCACGGCACAAGCCCACCGCCGATGATGTGACCATGGCGGAGTGGTTCAAGGGCGCGCCCTGTAAGCTCGTGGTCGTGGCCAATAAGCTTGACAAGCTCAAAAAGAGCGAAATCGAGCCAAACCTCGCCCTCATACGCGAAACCCTCGACCTGCCCGCGGAGGTCCCGGTCATCCCGTTTTCCGCCGAAAAGGGCCAGGGTAGGGACGAACTCCTGGCCGAGATCAACAAGCTTGTGTAAAATTCAAAGGACCGTAGAGGCCGATCCCCGGATCGACCCGCCGGATAAGCCACAAGGGCGGTAATCGGCGGGCCGATGAGGGCGTCGGCCCCTACGGATTGCCGTTTTATAGGAAAACAGGCACGATTTCATTTAAGGGCCTCTTGTATTTTGTATCAAAATTTGTTAGAATGACGATATCTTGGGGGTGAATGCGATCAGCGACTGGGAACAAATCAAAAACGGCTTTGATTTCAGCTATCTGCTGCGGCTTTTGAGCGGCGTGATCCCGTCTCTCATCTGTATCACACTGCATGAGCTGAGCCACGGCCTGGTCGCCTACAGGCTTGGGGACGATACGGCGAAGCGGGCCGG
>CADBYZ010000027.1 GCA_902799075.1 Oscillospiraceae bacterium
GTTTGAAAAGGATCATCTGCTGCCCGACGAGATCCTGTGGCGGCAGAAGGCGGCATTCTCCGACGCGGTGGGCCACTCGATGGTCGATGATCTGAAGGCATACGCCGAGAGCCTGTACACCGACGAGGAATTTGAACAGAAACGGATGGCCTATGACTACGGCCGCCCCTTCACCAAGGAGAGCTTGCTGTACCGGGGAATTTTTGAAAAATACTATCCCGGTCAGGCGGAGATGATCGCGGACTTCTGGATGCCGAACAAGAGCTGGCCTGGCTGCGATGTGAATGACCCTTCCGCCCGTGTACTTGCAAACTACGGCGCAAGCGGAACCTGAACGGGTATTGTCACATGATGTCAAAGATTATTTTTGAGTAGCTATAGATAACGCATATATTATACAAAAAAGCCCGCCGACTGCTTTCTTTCAAAGCAGCAGACGGGCGTAAATTATGCGAAGACACGGACAACGACATCCTTCAAAAGAGCCTATATCTCTGCTTTTACAGCCTGCGCCTTGTAGTCATTTCCCCAGCTCTCCATGGCCTTGATGATGGGGCGCATGGATTCGCCGAGTTCCGTCAGCGAGTATTCGACGCGGGGCGGCACTTCGGGATAAGCGGTGCGGCGGACAATACCGTCGGCCTCCATGGAGCGAAGCGCATCCGTCAGAGCCTTCTGGCTGATACCGTCAATACTTTTTTGAAGCTCATTAAAGCGCCATGGACGCCCGAGGAGATTTCGCATAATGAGCAGCTTCCACTTGCTGCCGATCAGAGAAACCGTGACAGCCACCGGGCAATCGGGCAGAATATCTTCTTTTGTTCTCATATGGAATGCACCTCCAATACTTTCCAAATGATTGTTACATGAAAATAATACTGCAATATGGCAGCATGTGCAAGAGATATTTATACATCGTTTATCTTTTCCCCCAATCAAAGCCCGGCAATGCGGCTTTGATTGAGAAAGGAAGAACAAGGTCGTCGGTCGATGCGGTGGCGCGGTGGCGCTGCCGCATGACCTTGTTCTGACGTAGGTTACAAAAAGATGCGTACTTGCGGAGGCGACTGTCTTACATTATACTACAGTCAGCAAAACCAAGGAGGCAAGACCAATGTTCAACAGAAGCACAAAGAAAATAACGCGCTTTTCGGATTTTCTGACCGGAGATTATGCGCGGGACTATATCAATCAGGAAACGCCCTACGATAAGCAGATCGAACAGGCGGCAGTACTTATCCGGGAAGCGGACTATGTCCTGATCGGCGCCGGAGCCGGGATGAGCACAGCGGCGGGCGCGGAGTACGGCGGAAAGTTCTTTGCCGAGCACTTTGCCGAGTTTCAGAAGCTGTATGGCAAAGGACCGTATATGCGGGACATGTACTCCGCCGGCTTCTATCCCTTCCCGGATCAGGAGAGCAAGTGGGGCTACTGGAGTCATCAGGCCCTGCTCGCCGGGGCGGATCTGGATGTGACGCCGCTGCACAAAACGCTGCTGGAGGCACTCAAGGGAAAGAAGCTCTTCCTCCTGAGCACCAACGCCGACCATCAGTTTGAGAAAGCGGGGCTTCCTTTAGAGCGGATCTTCCAGACCCAGGGCAGCTATAACCTGATCCAGTGCAAGCGCGGCTGCCATCCGAAGACCTATAACGCCGTCGAGCTTTTCCGACAGATGGAGAGAGAACGGAAGGATGGGAACATCCCCAGTGAGCTTGTGCCGAAATGCCCGGTTTGCGGCGGGGATATGGAGATGAATCTGCGCGTGGACAATTATTTTGTAGAAGACGAAAACTGGCACGCCGCCGAGGATCGGTTCAGCCGTTTCCTGTCGGAATGCAAAGACAAGAAAACCGTCCTGCTGGAGCTGGGCGTTGGCTTCAACACCCCCATGATCATCCGCTTTCCCTTTGAGAAGCTGACGCGGGAGCATGAGAACGTGAGTCTTGTGCGCCTCAGCCGCAGCAAGGCCATGGTTCCCGCAAGCCTGGGTGTGCGCGCTGTCGGCATCAACGCCGACATGGCGCAGAGCATCACGGATATCTCCGAAAAGCTGTGCAGGTGGAAAAAGGAGTGATCGGAACGGAAGAGCTCTTTACCTTTGAACTTGATATGGGTTCAGGCGATTGCGCCATGCCTGCCGAGCGCCTGGAGGACACGATCTATAACTGCCTGGACTTCTGTCTGCTGAACAGAAGAACACCGCACTTTTACCTCGGCGGACCCGAACCGATCCGTCACCCGGCGCTCCGGCCTGTACTGGAGCTTCTGCGGGAAGAGGACGTGAGCTTCAGCCTCCTGAGCGAACCGGAGAAAACGGAGTTTGAGCAGAATCGCCATCCGGTTTTGCAAGAGAACAGAATTGAAATCGCCTGCGACGGCATGACTCGTCAAGGGAATACGATCATCGGGAATATCTTCGAGGATAGGCTGGCAGACCTCTGGGTCGTCAGCGGATGCGGGAGGTAGCACATGAATATTACAAACTTCCGGGTTGACTATGATAAGTGCATCGGCTGCGGACTTTTGCGAAAAGGTCTGTCCCGGCGGAATCCTGCATTTGAACACAGAGCATAAATGCGAGATGGACAAGATCACCTGCTTCGGCTGGAACGGCTGCTGGAAGTGCGAGCACTGTCTGGCCGTGTGCCCCAGAGGCGCGATCTCCATTTTCGGCAAAAAGCCGGAGGACAGCATTGCACCGATGAAGCCGGAGACAGCTGCCCCGGTGATGGACGCGCTCATCATGAACCGCCATTCCTGCCGCCGCTTTCTGCAAAAGGCTGTACCGACCGAAACCATCGACGCCATGCTGCAGCTTATCGGCAACGCTCCCAACGGCGGCAACAAGCAGCAGGTGGAGTTTACCCTGATCGACGACAGGACGCAAATGGATCGTTTCCACTCTCTCGCCTATACCGAGATGGACCGTCTTGCGGCCAAGGATGTCTACCCGAAGGGCTTTGACAAGCCCTCCTATGTGCTTGACAAGAAGCTTGCCGTACAGTGCCTTCCTGTCCTGGGAGGCAACGCGCCGCGTCAAAAACGGTGAGCCCGATCTGCGCCTGATCCCGTCCTGCATCGGAGAAAACCCCGGACAAGCTCTGGCCGTTGCCGGTGGGGGAACTGTTATTCGTGGGCGGCGCCCTACGTTAATCAGCTGCGGGAAGAACATATTTTCACAATTGGAGAGCTTGCGCACGCAGACCCTGAGCTGCTGCGAAGGATCCTCGGAGACAAAATAAGTCTGCAGGCCCGCAAGTTCAAAGGCAAACAGGCGTCCGAGCAGGAAAAAACGTGAATTCGGATGAGCATGCATCCTGTCCTGACCGAAAACAAAGTACGACGCCCGAAGGGCCATTGAGGCTGATCGGGCGCCGTGTCCTTTTTATGTGCTACGATTCCTTTGCTAAATGGTTTAATGCGATAAAGCGTTGCAGCTTCTGCGAGGCATTTCCCTTGACGGCGGCTTCCGATCCGTTCTTGCCGGAGATACGTTCCGCCATGTGGACGATCTCATGCAGCGCCTCGCCGTAGGCATCCACAAGCGCCTCCGTACCCACGGGGACAGGTTTGTTGATGCCGATGATCTCATCTGCAAGGAAAACGTAGTTACTGCAAAAGAGTTCCCGGATCCATGTACTGTAAGCGTCGCTCTGCGCGGCGTAGCCGTCCTCATAAAGCATCAGGGTATGCACTGTGTCTGCGAGGATATGCGCCGTTCGTTCATCGTAGTAGGAATCCCACTGTCGTGCCGCCAGTTCCACCGGAATATACAGGATCGTGGAGAGGGATTCCGCGATGGCGGCCTTCATGGCTTCAAGTGTCTCACCCTCGATCTGCTCAAACAGAGGACGCCAGAGCCGGATCGCCTCGCGGATATACGCCATGTCAACGCCTGGCTTTGCCCTGCGCCCGGTAACGGCACCGCGCAGGAAGAGAGCGTGGATGTCGCCGGGATTAAGAGCCTCGATCTGCCCGATTTTTGCCTCTGTCTCCCGCATATTCCCGCCGAGGTAGGCTTCATAGGCCGCGCGGGTGTAGATACCCAGCAGCTCCCGTTCGGCGGCGGAGAGGGTATTTTGTACCATATCAGAGCGCGGCGGCGTGCTTGCCCGCGACGCGGCCGGTGGTCAGGGCGTTGCCCATGTTGTTGCCGGCGGAGGGGCAGCTGTAGGCATTGCCGAAGCGCTGGCCCATGCAGTTGCCGACGGCGTAGAGGCCGGGGATAACCTGGGAGCGGTCGGCGTTGAGGACCTGCATGTTGCCGTTGACAACAAGACCGGTGATGGTGTTCAGGCCGCAGTTATAAAGACCCGCGGTGGTCTGCATGCTTACATAGAAGGGGCCCTGTTCGATGGGCAGGAGGTATTTTGCGGACTTGCAGTAATCCACGTCGTCGCCGTTTTTGCAGAGCTCGTTGTAGCGGTCAACGGAGGCGACGGTGTTGGCAATGACCTCGTCGGAAAGGCCCGCGTTCTTGAGCGCTTCTTCCAGCGTGTCGCCCACATAGACCTTGGACATCATGTGGAAGGACTTGTTGGCAATCTCAAGGCCGGTCACGTCGCCGGAACCGACAGCGGGATCGAGGGCCTGCATATCGCTTTCAAAAAGGTCCATGCCCTCCTGGTAGCCCCAGTTGGGTGCGCCGTGGTCAAGACCGGCAAGCTGGATGTACTTCATGTAGTTTGCGTCCATGACGGCGAAGTTCGCGGTCTTGCCGAGCTCGGGCATGGGCTGGTGCAGGGACTGGACCAGGGCGAGGCCGGACATGCCCTCGTTCATGAAGCGCTTGCCCTGGCAGTTGAGCCAGATCGTGGGCGCGGTGCCCCAGGGACCGAAGCCCAGCATCGGGCAGTTGACGGCGATGGGCCGGGGATGGGTCTCGATCATGCCGCCTGCCCAGCAGCCCTGCTTGTGGCCGCTGCCGTCGCAGTCGGTCATGCCGCCGACGTTTTCACGCGGGGAGCCCACGCGCTCAGCGTACTCGGCCACCTCGGAGCAGAGCTCCCAGACCATGTCGGTGTTGGCGCCAAAGTCGCCTGTGGCGAGGATGACGGCCTTCCTGGCGTTGAACTTCACATACTGCTTGTCGGCATTCTTCGCAATGACGCCGTTGACTCTGCCGTCCGCATCCTTGGTGAGGACGACAGAGGTATGCTCGCAATACCAGGTCGCGCCCAGGTCCTCCGCCGCGTCGCGGCAATAGGTCTCCAGCTCCGTCAGACGGCTGACGCCGGTGCGCTGGGCCTTGCCGACAGGGTTGGGGTTCTGGGTGCCGATGGACTGGAAGGTGGAGGCCCAGGCGTAGTAGCCCTCGGCCTCGGCGGGATAGTAGGAGCCGTCCTTCATGTTGTAGCCGATCTGTACGATGCACTGCCCGCCCGCATAGTCGAAGACGTTGGAGGTCTCAGGCACGAGAGAGGCGATGTTGTCCATCATCTCACCGGAGTTGTAGACGAAGGCGCGGATCACGTCGGTGTCGCAGCGGCCGTTTGCGCGGCGGACATACTCGTTGACGATGGCCTCCAGGTCATAGGGACCGAAGCCCCAGCTCTCCAGCAGCTTGGAGTTGTAGGAGCAGATATCGTCACCGCGGTAGATGATCTCGCCGTCGGCGTGCTTTTCAAGGACCGCGACCTTCGCGCCGCCCTGGGCCGCCGCAAGCGCCGCCTGGGTGCCCGCGTGGCCGCCGCCGACCACGACCACATCAGCGTCGTAAGTTGCGGTGATCTCGGCTTCGTCGATGACCGGGGCCTCGCCCAGCCAGTCCTCATCGCACATGTAGCCGAAGGGACGCACACCGGGCTCCTTGGGCGCTTCCACGGCGACCTCGACGGTCTCGCCCTTGGCCTGGGCAATGCAGGCCGCAGCGGCGGTCTTGGCGGCGGTGGAGGTCATGGTAGCGGAGGTGATTGCGTCAAAGTGGGTACCCTGGGCGTCCATGATCGCCTTTTCAAGATCCTCGCCGTGGGCGCCGCCGATGGAGGGGGTCTCCTGGGAGACGTCCACCTTGACGTCGGTGATGTTCTCGGCGTCAAAGGTCATGGTAACGGTAACGATGCCCTGGGCGCCCTTGGCTTCAGCGCTGTAAGTACCGGGGATATAGGTGCCGCGTTCCTCCGCGAAGGCGACCGCGGTGCCGCCGAGGATGCTGCCCGCCATCACACCAAGAGCGCTGACGGCGCTCTTTTTCAAAAAGTCCCGCCTGGTAAGATTATGCTTTTCGCTCATATTTTGTTCTCCTTTCGATTGTTCGGCCTTATTGCTACCTTATACATATGAAAATTATATCATTTCCCCTCTTGCATTTGAAGCGCCAATCCCTTAATATGCTATTAGGAAATCCTAATAGCCGAGGGGAGGGGACAAGCGTGTACGATCCGCATCTCGATACCTTTCTGATCGTGGCCAGCACAGGGAGCTTTTCCGGGGCGGCGGACTATCTCTATATCACACCCAGCGCTGTGATCCAACAGATCAACGCTCTGGAGGCTAAGCTGAAGGTGCCGCTCTTTTATCGCTCCAACAAGGGGGTGAGCCTCACCAAGCAGGGTGCCGGACGGAGAACTGTCGCTGGTCATGGGTACATCCCTTCGTGAAAAATGCCGGGTTTTCTATGATTTCTGGATACAATTCTCACAAGGGCGGGAGCAGTATTCCGTTCAGATGAAGACTATTGACACGCGCTTTCCCATCTCGTCCGAGGTGGATTTTATTGAGTCCATTTCAACAAACGCCTCCTGGCACAGCACCTGGGAGTATTACGAGCTCTGTCGGGTCCCCTACGGCCTTGCCATGGCAAAGGACCACCCGCTGTATGAAAAGCAGGTCCTCTGTTATGAGGATCTGCGCGATTTTACGGTGATCGCACAGCGGCCCGAGGAGAGCTGGAAAAATCTCGACCGTGTGAAGGAAGACCTGTCAAAAAACGGTATCCGCATTCAGGAGCGCCGGGGCTTTGACAGTGACGTGGTGTGGGATGCTTCCGTCAAGCGGTATCTGATCGTCATGCCCCTGTGTCTCAAGGACGTGATCTTTGACATGCGCATCGCGCCTATGGACTGGGAGCATAGAGTCTCCTACGGCCTGTTTTACCGCAGTGAAGTGGCCGGACTGCCGAAACTTTTCCTTGATTTCGTCAAAAACTATCACAGGATTCATCCTGAAATCACGAAACGTCTGACGGAAGCAGAAATGTAACAGGTAAAATGATGATATGTGATTGTCATCTTGCACAGATGAGTGATAAAAACACCTATGGCAGATGCGTGCTTGACGTGGAAAACTTCCTCGCGACAAATGAGACATCTTTCCGTAAAGGATCGGGGACACAAAGAAAGCCATTGCCGGGGGGAGTATATACGGCGCCGGAATCACAGGGGGCGCCGCAGTAATCCAGCTCATCATCTGTGATATACTACAGCTATTGACGAGGAAAGGGAGCAGGGCTTTGAGGTCTATATGGCTGTGCAGAAGCTGAAGCTTTACGATCTGGAACCCATAGCGGACAAAATCACGCAGGACATCCCGATCATCGGGGCAAATCAGGATCACTTCATTGATTACCGGCTTATCGGGAGGGAAATCAATATGCTCAGGAATGTAAAGAGCCTGACCTTCCGCCTCTTCACGGATAAGGAAGACGCTCAGAACCACTGCAATGTGGGAAACGGTGAAATCGCTCTCGACACGATCTGCAATTGGATCCAGAGCATTGACAAAGAGACGGATAAGAATACCAGATCATGACAGGAACAGTGCAAGGGCACATTGACGCTGCCGCCGAGAAGACGAATCAGCCTCAAACGCCTCTTGCCGGGATCGGAAAAAAGCAGCAGCATTGAAGTCATCTCTTTTCACGACAGTCTTCTTGACTTTCCGCGGCTGTACATATAGTATTAAAACATCCTGTGCATTACGGCGCGCAGGGAAAGCGTACAAGCTTAAAATAACGGAGGGATTTCTATGAATAACACCAAGGCGTATGATCGCGGCGCCATCATATTTCGGGAAGGCGATCCCGGCGACTGCATGTACGAGCTGGAATCCGGCAGCGTCGGTGTTTATCATGATTATGGCGGACCGAAGGAAAAGCTGATCACCACCTTGTCCAACAGCGCAAGCGACGTCAAGGTGTTCGGCGAGATGGGGCTTCTGGAGAACATGCCACATTTTGGCTGAACTGAGGCCGGTACCGTATTCAATATCGACCACAAACGTCGAGAAAGGCCGCACGCTTGCCTCGGCGTTTGTTTTTGCAGTGCCACGGGCAAAGCCGTGTGACGGTTTTGTGACAGTATCTGTGCTATAATGAACATGAGCATCCGAAAACCTGTCATGAAGAAGTGCAGAATGAAAAGGAGAGACATGAAATGAGCGAAAAGAACAAAAAAGGCATGGCGGCGCTGGATGACGATGCGCTGCAGTCGGTCGCCGGCGGTGTCGGCGATGTCATGGTCACCGGGTCCGGCAGCTTTATGTCCAATACTGGCACCAGCCTGAACATCGTTGTCAACTGGTACGCGGGTGTTGACAGCTACGGCAACCATGGCCTGATGGTGGTCGTGGGCGCAACCTCCGGCAATCTGATGGCGGGCTCCATTGCCAACAGCGTCGAGCTGAGCGTCAACGGCATGATGTATGCCTCTACCAACAACGCGGTCAATTACATGGGCGGCGCCATGACGACCAATACCCTCGCGACCTTTACCATCCCCAATGTCTACGGTATGGTATCCATCAACGCCGTGTGGCATTTCAACGGCACCTACGGCGGCGTTCCCATCGGCAGTATCTATGCCAGCGGCACAGCGAGTGTGTAATAGTAAACAAAAACAGAGCGTGCAGAATCACGGAAACGAAAGGGTTTCCGTGATTTTTACTCTTGACGACAGGGCCGCCGTGGGTATACAATTCAGCATCATAAATTTATAAACCGTGTGACAGATATGTGATAGATCAGCTGCTAAGATAAACGCAATGATTGAAAGAACAACAGGAGGGCTTGAATTATGAGCAGCGTGGATGATTTACGGGCGCGCCTGGTACCGGCGGTATGCACCCAGTGCGGTGCGGCGCTGGAGGTAGACCCGACGCAGGAGGCGGCAGTCTGCAAATACTGCAATACCCCCTTTATCGTGGATAAGGCAATCCAGAATTACAACATCAAGAACGCGAAGATCGAGCATGTTGATACCGTGAATATCGACATGAAGGGCACGGCGGACTCCTTCTTCGGATTCGTCGGCAAGCAGATGAGCGAGAGCAGGGAAGCGCGCCGCGAGGAACGCCGGGCGCAGCGGGCTGAAAGCCATGAGATAAACATGGCCTTTATGAAGATCTTCGGCTATATGATGATCGGCATGTTTGTTTTTGCCATCATCGCCTTCATCGTGATGCAGTTCACGGGAGGGCCCCGGGATGATGCACCGGCAGAGCCCGAAACGGAGATCGTGAGCACCGCAGTGCCGGAAAGCACCGGCTCGGACAACGCGACGGGCGCGTCCTTTAACTTCGAGGTACATACAGGCGGCGGCAATTAAAACGGTATTCCGGCCGGGTTCCGGCTGAATATAAATATGTTTGGCATGACCAGACAATAATCGGAGGATAAAAACAAATGAACAATACCATGAAGAAGAGAATCATCTCCCTGGTGCTGACTGCGCTTCTGGTGTTCGCGCTGGCTGGCTGCAAAGTGACAAGCTCCAGTTCTTCGTCCGTTACCACCACCACGACTGATGCCAACGGCACAACCACCACCCAGACCACGACCACCGAGGTCGGTTCCGACGGCGTCCACACCGAGACGACCACCGAGACCACGAATGCCGACGGCACCGTGACCAAGGCCCCGTGATCACGCAGATTCACGGATTCCATTACTCCGGCAAAGCGATTTGCCGGAGTTTTGCTGTCTTAAACAGAATAAAGGCAGCAAGAAAAATACCGGGAGTCATCAATGACTCCCGGTAAAGCTTTTTATCACTGTATGCTTACGTACTTACAGCGCGCGCAGGAAAGCCGCAACGGCTTCGTCTTTGCAGTTGGGATAGAACAGCTCCGCAAAATGCGCGCCGCCGACAGTGGCTTTGACAAAGGCCGGATCCAGATCCTTCAGAATGTCCAGCAGGGGACGGTAGGTAATAGCCTTGACGCCGTCGAGGATCTTCTTGTTGCGCTGCTCGGGCACAACGCGCTCCTTCGGGTAGCCGTTGCCGTGGCCGAAGCCGAACAGCTGCCGGAAGATCATCTCCAGCTTGAGCTCCGCGCCCCAGCCGAAATCCTTCGCAAACGGCAGGGCGACGCAGTTTCCGTCGTTGATCTGGGCAAACATGTACCCGTCGGAGGGATCGACAAGGTGTCCGCAGAGCACGCCGGGGAAGCTGTTGCAGGCGAGCATCGCGCCCTCGCCGGTGCCGCAGCCGGTGACGACATAGTCCGCCGCGCCGGTGTTGAGCAGGAGCGCGGCCAGAAGACCGTTCTGCACATAGGTAAGCTGGCAGGCATCGTCAGCGGCGTACATGCCATAGTTGTCCACGGTGTGGCCCATGGGCTCCACGACCTTGCACAGCGTCTCCTCGATCAGGCCGTTCTTTGCGGCCTGGCTGTTTTCATTGATCAATGCAATTCGCATGGAAATCGTTCCTTTCGTTTTGAGATGGCAACAGCATACCATAATTTCTGAAAAAGAACAAGCACGACAGGCAAGGGACTGTCAGACATGCGAATAAATAACAGGGAATACTGAACCGTAAAGGCCCCAAAAATGTTCTCAAGTTCGGCCCGGTTCTTGACGCGCAGGTCTTTTCATGTATAATAAAAAGCATAGGATAAGCAGATTGTAATAAGGAGGCGCATATGAGGGAAAAACAAAAGCGCAGCGTGCGCAGGCGCAAATTGCGCCGGGGGCAGATGCAGGCGGATCTCTCGCGCTACGGCCGCAGGATCCTGGACTCCGATGAAATGCGGCAGGCCTTCAGGCAGACGCATCACACCTTCTCCACGGTGGGGGAGCACACCATGCGCGTTGCCATGACGAGCCTTGCAATATGCTATGCGCTGAAAAAACTGCGCATCAAAACAGATATCCCGGCGGTTGTCACCGGATCGCTCTGCCATGATCTCGGCATCCTGGGACGCGGCGGGAAATTCCATTCCTCCAAAGAGTGCAGCAGGCAGCATCCCATGGATTCTGTAGAGGTAGCCCACAAACTGAGGGGGGAGCTGTCCGAAAAAGAGGAAGCGATCATCACCCGCCACATGTGGCCTGTCGGAAAGGCCAAGCCGCCCAATTCCCTGGAGGCCGCCATTGTGTCCGCCGCGGACAAGATCGCCGCTGTTGAGGATTTTGTCGAAGGGTATGAGAAAAAACAGCCCGGACTCAGGGGCGTTATCCGCGAGATCAAAAGTCAGAGGAAGGAGAATGTCATATGGAAAACGAAGAAAGAGTCGTAAGACTGCTTGAAAAGCCTGTAAAGAAGGGTCTCCTGCGTCTGGTATTCAGCCGGATCGGCCTGATTGCCCTGCTGTTCATCATACAGCTTGTGATCATGGTCACAGCCTATGGCTTTTTCAGGGAACAGCTGCCGATCCTGAGCGTCTTGCAGACCATTTTCACGATCGGCATGATCATCTATCTGTTTAACTGCAGTATGGATTCCTCGGCCAAGCTGACCTGGATGCTGATCATTGCAGTCGTGCCGCTGGTCGGTACGGCGTTTCTGCTCTTTACGCAGTCCAATTTCGGCCACCGCATGGAGAAGAAAATGGTCGATGACCAGATCAGCAGGACCAAAAACATGCTGGACCAGCCGGAGAACGTATCGAAGGAGCTGGAGCACGACGGCTCCGGCACGGACGATCTCTGCCGCTACCTCAACAGGACCGGCTGCTTTCCACTGTACGATCACACCGCGGTGACCTACTACCCCCAGGGCGAGGACAAATTCGAGGCCATGCTCCGGGAGCTTGAAAAGGCCGAGAAGTTCATCTTCATGGAATACTTCATCGTGGAAGAGGGCTACATGTGGGGGCGCATTCTGGATGTTCTGACGCGGAAAGCGAAGGAGGGCGTCGAGGTCCGCGTCATGTACGACGGCATGTGCGAGATGTCCACCCTGCCGACGGATTACTGGAAGCTGCTGGAGAAGGAGGGCATCAAGGCCAAAGCCTTCTCCCCGATCAAGCCCTTTATCTCCTCGCACTATAACTACCGTGACCACCGCAAGATCCTGGTGATCGACGGCAAGGTGGCCTTCAACGGCGGCGTCAATCTCGCCGACGAGTACATCAACCGCCGCGAGCGCTTCGGCCACTGGAAGGACACCGCGATCATGGTCCAGGGCCCGGCGGTCAAAAGCTTCACGCTGATGTTCCTGCAGATGTGGTATGTCGGGGAGGAAAACCCGGATTACGAAAGCTTTCTCGTTGAGGCAGATCCCGTGCCGGAGGCGAAGGGCTACGTCATGCCCTACTGCGACAGCCCGCTGGATAAGGAAAAAGTGGGCGAGACGGTCTATATGGACATTCTCAACCGCGCCACGGACTATGTGCATATCATGTCGCCCTACCTGATCCTGGACGGCGAGCTGGAGACCGCGCTGTGCTTTGCGGCCAAGCGCGGCGTGGATGTGAAGCTCATCCTGCCGGGCATCCCGGACAAGAAGGTGCCGTATGACCTGGCCAAGACACACTACACGCACCTGACGGAAGCGGGCGTGAAAATCTTTGAATACACGCCGGGCTTCGTACACGCCAAGGTCTTTGTAAGCGACGGCATCAAGGCCACCGTCGGCACCATCAACCTCGATTACCGCAGCCTGTACCACCACTTCGAGTGCGCCACCTATCTGTATAAAACAGACTGCATCCCCGAAATTGAGGAGGATTTCCAGAATACCCTGGAAAAGTGCAGAGCGGTCACACCCGAGACCATCAAGGCGGAGAAGTTCTCCACCAAATTCGTCGGCCAGACGGTAAAATTCCTCTCCCCGCTCATGTAACGAAAGCGAATATTATTGAAACAGGGGCTGCTGCCAAACAGGCAACAGCCCCATTCTTATGTCATGAGCTGCGGGCTGGGATTGCGGAAAATCTCTTTCAGACGCTCCTCACCGGGGGTTATTGTGCGCCGGAGGAATTTATCCTTACAAAACAAACCCTGACTGCGGCTCATTTGCGGCAAAGTGACACAGCAGTTGGGAGAAGGGAGGCAAAACACCTGATAAAGCAGGCTCTGCCGTGCGGAAAAATTTTCTAAAACGCTGTTGCTTTCAGGCGTGGGTTCTGTTAAAATATACATGTATCTTTATGCTCATGTGCAGGGATAAAGGAACCGCGCCGGCAGGCTGATACATGAGATGAGTTCCTCTTATTTTTGCCTTTCTCCTGAGAGGCAGCGGATCAGATGTACGCAAAAGAGTAAATATAAATGGAGGATAGCGTATGAAACAAGGAACACGAAAGATCCTGGTGAGCTTCCTGCTCATACTGGCGATGCTGTCGGGGATGATCCCCGGCGCTGCGATGGCGGAGGAGCTTGTCTTCGAGGAAGCGCTGCCGGAGCAGACCGAAGCGGTCCCGGCGGAGGAGCTCTTCATCGAGGAAGAGACCCCGGCGGAGGAAATCCTCATCGAGGACGACACGGTATTCGACGTACTCCCCGTGGTGCCGGACGACGACGAGTCGCTGCCGACCGGCGACGGGAGCGATCGGGTTCAGGGAAACGCGCAGCTCTTTATGGATCCCGCCGATCAGCCGGTAGAGACGGACATCAGCAAGCTGGACGGCACAAACTGGATGGCGGGTATCCGGGGCGACCGGTATCTGAATGAATTCAACATCCCCTACACCCACGATTGCGCTATGCAGGACTATATCGACCACCCCATCTCCTCCCCTGGAGCGACGTTTGGCGGGGGCAGCTTTTCCAAAACGCAGTATTACCAGATCGATGGACAGCTGGAGCGGGGCGTGCGCATCCTCGACCTGCGCCTGAACAACTATTATGAGGTCGATTCACTTGGAGCTCATGGATGGCTTGGTTATGATGACGCAGATGACGACTGGAACCTGTACCTTTGCCACGGCAAGAAACCCACATCGGCCGGTGTGTACTGGGCCGCTAATAAGGACGGCGACTTTCTGACCCTCCACCAGGTGTTCTGGATGGTCCGGGATTTCCTGAGGGATCATCCCACCGAGACCGTGATCCTCGACTTTAGCCTCGAATTGCCTGATAAAAGGATCTCTGACGACGGTCCGGTAGTTGCCGAGCGCCTCAAGAAAATTATTACGCAGGTTCTGACGTTGGAAAACCCATCCACCGGCAAGCCCTATATATATACCGAGCCGGGGCTTAGCAGCTGGGATACGGCCTACACCCACATGCCCCAGTTGAAGGATTGCCGGGGCCAGGCGGTGCTGTTGTGTCAGTCACAATATTTCAGCGGTGTGATCGGCGGCATGAAGCGCAGCATCGTGCCGGACAATGATATCCTTGGCGGCTCGAATACCTGCAACGCGGATCACAAGGTCGAGCACCTCGAGGAGGATATGGCAAAATTCAACGTCCGCTTGCCTGGGGTGGGTGAGCATCTTGGCATGCTGCGCATCATCGACACCAACAGCCATGCCCAGCAGGGCGACGACTTTATCGAGACATATTTACATTTGGATAATATGCGTCCGCTGGCCATTGCGGAAGACGTGCATCCCAAAATGTTCGGCGACGGCAAGCTGCTCAGCGAGCCGGGCCGCTTCTACGGCTGGGTCAAGATGGACGGCGCGACGAGGGATGACTGCCGGTACATCTATATGACGAATTTCACGACCACATCCTCCGGCGGGACCGGGGCCGTAACGCTCACCGTGGACCCGGGCGACGTCAACGATCCGACGAACGCGGCCTACTATGCCCTCTACGACCAACAGAGCTATGTATTGCCCGAAAATACCTACGTCCCCATTCCCGGCGACATCTATGATGTGCGCAGCTATAACCGCATGCCCGTTTATACGGCCTATTTCGACCATTGGGAGGCCACTGACGAACATGGGAATACGCAGATAGTCGAGAGCGGAAAGCCCTTCTGCGTCTACAGAGACCTGACCTTCAAGGCGATCTATAACCCCAATCACGGCAAGTACAGGGAAATCGTGGTGAAATGGGATGACGGCGAAAACATCGACAATCTGAGGCCGAACAAGCTGAATCTCGTCTGCACCTATACGGATGCCAATAACAAGGAAGCGCAGAAAACCCTGACGGTGGATCCCTGGTCCTGGGGCTATTATGACATCGCCTGGGTGACGAATTTCACGGGTGACCTGAAGTCGATCCGCCCGGATTGGGCAAGAGTCCCCACATGGCCAGGCAATGAAGAGGGCGTGAACGGGAAGGACACCTACAGCTTTGACGTAAGCGGCGACCTGACCAATGACCCGTATGTGACTGTGACGCTGCACCACACGGTCATTCCGACCAAATATGGGACCGTTTCCGGCACCATAAGCTGGATTGACCGCTACGACCGGGCTCTGCGCCCCGAAAGCGTGAGCCTGCAGCTTTATGCAGATCAAGAGCCTGTTGGCGACGCGTTTATCGTGAAGGCCCCGGCCGCGGCGGAGGAAGCCGATACGACCGACGGCGTGGTGAAGGATTACTGGACCTGGGAGATTCCGAATCTCCCCATAAACAATTATGACAAGAGGATCTCGTATTCCGTGGTCCCGGTTTCGCCGTCGAACTATCGGACATATATAAGCGGTACCAACATCCGCTTTGTTCACGACGCGGAAACGGTAAGCCGGGATGTCAGAGTGGAATGGGTCGACAATAACAACGAGTCGCGTATGCGTCCGTCGTATATAGAATTAATCCTGCGCGCGATGGATAATGGCGAAGAAATCAAAAGTACCGGAGCTGCCATGACTGACTGGAGCGAAAAAAAGACGCTCAACCTGTTTGGAACGTTCCAGTCCTGGTACAACTATGAGCTCCGCGTGATGTCCATCAAGGGGTATGATACGGACATTGAATGGGTCGAGGGTTCCGGCGATGATTCCGGTTATTTCCTCGTCACCAATACGCTGATCGACTACAAGCCCACCGAGCTGGACGGCGTCTTCAAGGCCGGTTATGAACCCAACGGCATTAGAGGCGACTGGATCGACTGCGGCTTAAACGGCGCCTGGCTCGACACCGGCGACAGCGAGCCGACGTTTTGCCGCGGCGTCGGTGAACTGAGATATGCGGGTTACGAGGAAGGCAATCACGAATTCACCTTCGACGTCTGGACCATCAAGATCGCGGACGATGACAGCACCAGGCCCTGGGGCATCGCGGTGTCCGGCGGCAGCGGGACGGAGGAAAACCCCTATACCTTCCGGGTGCTGCGCCGGGAGGCGGTTCCCTATTGGGAAGCCATCTATGATGATGAAGCCGAATATGTGGCCTATGCGAAACACTATACCACGGATTACGAGCTCCTCACGGATGACACCGATCTGCTGGAGCCCGGCATGTGGTACGTCGTGAATGATAATGTGCAGCTTTTGAACCGCCTTATCGTCACACCCGGCGACCCGGTACACCTGATTCTCAGACACGGTAAAAGTTTATATGCGGATTCTGGCATCGGGGTCGGCAAAGGGGCAACGCTGAACATCCATACGGAGTGGGAATACGAAGACGGCAGGACCGCCATAGTCGCCAGGGAATATAACCAGACTAACGGCGCGGCCATCGGCGGTACCGCAAACGGGAACGAAGATTTCGGAACCATTATCGTTCATAACGGCACGGTCGATGCCGGCAAAGAGAATTCAGATTCTGCTTATCCTGCCATCGGCGGACTTTCTGTTGGAGCAGCCCCCGGCGATCTCATTGTCTATGGCGGCACTGTCAAGGCCCATACAGAAGGCGCTATCGCCATCGGCGACGACGTGACTGTTGACGTCTATGGAGGCTCGGTGCTGGCCAAAACGGATTCCACCGACGTCCCTGCGATCGCCGGAATGATCCTGACCGGCCCGGGCATTGGGGTTTATAACGGCCTTTTCGAGTCCGAGGAGCCGAGTGCGGAAAACGAGGCTGTATATGAAAACGGCGATCTTGTGAGAACGTCGGAAATGAGCGTCCGGGAGGGGCACATCCATAAGTTTGTCTACAAGAAAATGAACAACAAGATCATGGCGATCTGCAAGTCATCCGGCTGCCCCGTGGTTGATCCAAGATTTGTCTTGTCCATTCAAGCCCCCAAGCTGTCGACGTATGACCCGAACGCGACGGAGGATGATGTCAAGGCGACCCTCGGCGACTGGGCCGAATTCATACGCGTCACGCACACGCACATCTCGCCCGATTCCATCAGGTACTATAAGATGCTTGGCAACGTCTACCAATCCATCACCGAGCCGTCCAACGAAGCCGGGGATTACATGGCCCAGGTGGTCCTGCCCGGCGTGACGACCGTATGGAATAACATAGGCAGCGAATCTGAGGAGAGGGTCATCGAACCGGTGAGCGCGACGGTATACTACACCATCAAGAAAGCGAAGGTTGAGCTTACCAATTCCCAGCCGGTCCGGCTTACCTATGGCAGCAGCCTGAACGAGAGCAATGTGAAGAATTATGTTACCGTCAGTCCCGATACACCGGGCGTCCTGTCCTGGGAGGACGGCAGCATTATCCCGCCGGTCGGCACCACAGAGGAATTCACCCTGTTCTTCACGCCCGAAGACCTGGAGAACTATGAGATCGCCACCTGCAAGGTGCGGCTGGATGTCAGATCGGTTGCTCCGACCGTGACCCCGCCCAAGGCTGTCAGCTCGCTCCAGTGCACCGGCCAGCCTCAGGAGCTTATCACGAGGGGCAGCGCGACAGGCGGCATCATGATGTACGCCTTGGGCGCCAGGCCTCGAACGTACGACGGCTGGCAGTACGCCATCCCCACCGCCACCGAGCCCGGTACGTACAGAGTCTGGTACAAGGTGTTCGGAGATGAAAGCTACAGCGACACCACCGGCTATGATTATGTCACGGTGACGATCGACCCGGGTATCACCGGCGTAAGCCTGGTCCTGGACGGCTCTCTGGACATGCGCTTCTATGTGGCCGTGCCCACGGACTTTGACAGCACAGGCGCGCACATGACCTTCACCGTACCCGATGCTGACGGCAGAGTGATCGACATCTCCTACGCCGACGCGGAAATCGACGCGAACGGCGAGAAGATCTTCTCCTGCCCGGTGTACTCCATCGAGATGGCAAAGGAGATCCAGGCGGAATTCTTCTACGGCGAAGGCAGCAAAGCGGAAGCAAGCTGCTCCGTCAAGCGCTATCTGGACAGCATCACGGGCGGCGACGCGTATGACCTGGCTGTCGCGACCAAGAACTACGGCCATTATATGCAGCTTTACCTCGCGGGCCTGCACGGCTTCAATCTCGAAACGGATTACCCCGCGATCGACGCGGGCTCCGAAATCACCGCGCCGATCGCCGCGTCTGAGCTCTTCGACTATGCGCGTGTGGTAAATACCCGCGCCGGCAGCGTGGAAGCTGTAAGCTATTTCCTGACGCTCGGTGAAACCACCAAGCTCAGCCTCCGTCTCCGCTTCACGTCCGCCCCCGGCAGCGTAAGCGCCGTCGTAACCGCGAACAACGATACCGAGACCGTGGCGTCAACTGTGAAAGCGCTCAGTGACACCACGTACCTGATCGAGATTCCCAATATCGCGGCAAATAACCTGGGCGCGGCCTATCATGTGACGGTCACAGCGGACGACGACACCGCCTACGATATAAGCTTGTCGGCCCTGTCCTACGTCTACACGATGCTCAATGCCAACAGAGGAAACGCGGACGAAGACCTGGCTTTCACCGCGCTGTACAATTACTATGCCGCGGCTGACGCTTACAGAAAAGCGCACTAAAGGAGGAAGCAAACTATGGAAAAATATGAATCCCCGGTGATGGAAGTTATCCGCTTTGAAAACGAGGATGTCATCATTTGCAGTTGTCCTAATGTAACACCAGATACTTCTGTGGACGGCAACAATTGTTAATAATGTGGAGGGGATATAACATGAAAAAACTTTGTTTTCTTCTGATCCTCGCCCTTCTCCTGAGCCTCGGCGCGTCGGCCTACGCCGCCACCGGCATAGAGATCGCCTACATGGACGGCGTCGCTGTCGTGACGGAGTATTATGACCCGTACACATCGTACGACGATCCCGGCGAAGGCGGGAGCTTACTCCTCCCGTCCGCGCTGGTGGACATCGAGGAGGAGGCCTTCGCGGGCACCGCGGCCTCGGTCGTGGGGATCACCGAAAATGTGAAGAGCATCGGTCCGCGCGCCTTCGCCGAATGCCCGAATCTTTCCATGCTCCTCATCCCCGCCGCGGTGGAGAGCATCGACGACACCGCCGTTGCGGACAGCCCCATGGTCACCGTCTACGGCGAGACAGGCAGCGAGGCCTACCGCTTCGCCAAGGCTAACGGTATCCCCTTCGTCGCAACGGACGCGGCGCCGGAGACTCCCGAGCAGCCCCTTACGGCTCCCGTGGAGATGCCCTACATGGCCTTCTGAATCGCATAAGCAAACAAGGGCGCGGTCTTCTGACCGCGCCCTTATCCTTAAAGGGCAGCTTATACGCCCGCTATTGACGATTGGAGGACTTATGGAAAACATCAAGAAAACGATCCGAAAAAAAGAGCTTGCGTCAATGCTCATCATTGCAGCGCTCTTTATCCTGCTCCAGTACGCGTTTCTCGCGGTCATGACAAGGGCCGGTGAGGCGCGCGAGAAGGAAATGCTGGAGCTCAATATGAATACCATGATGGATGCCGCGTCCGATGTCACCGCAAAGAGTGAGGCGGCATACGCCAATCTCTCCGATAATCTGAAAGCCGGTATCGGCATGATGGTCAATTACCTGAAGGAATTTGCCGGTAAGGACGGATACACCGGTCCCCGTGCGTTTTCCGACGGAGCGGTGGCCGAGCTCCGGGACGGGCAGGTGATCTTCCCGGAGGGTTACCGGAGCCTTGAAAAGCAGGTAACGCCGGAGCTCATCGAGGAAGGCCTCAAAAGCGGCGCCGTCATGACCTGCAGGGTAACGGCGGACGAGGAATTGAAACGCATGCTGGCGGATCCCAAAATAAAGGAATATGCTGCCGACGCCGATTCCGCGTACTATTATCTGTCCTTCGGGGAGATCGCGCCGGATATTGTCTATGTGGACATCCTGTCCGAGGATGAATACAATGCTTATCTGGAGCGCTGCACCCGGATCGTCAATAATGCGCTCGAAAGCACCAACAGCTCCATCGGCGGCATCACGTTGGTGCTGCAGGAGGAAGACGGGGAGAAGAAGCTTCTCAGTCAGTACGGCACGGATACGGCGTTCCAGTCCCTGTCGTCGCAGGGCCTGATCGGACGGATGATCCGCGAGGAGCTGCCCGTCGTCACCCTGGACGGGCAGGAATACGACTGCGCCTATGCATACCTTGAGCAGAGCAACACCACAGAGGGACCGCTCACCTTCATTCAGATGATCCCGAGGACTTCCCTTCGGGAGGAAAACAGGCCGCGTGTGCTGCTTATGGAGTTCAGCATGCTGGTCATCCTGACCGCAATCACGGTTTATATAACCGCTGCCCAGCAGACCATGCTGGAAGGGGAGCTTACGGATGAACTCAGGAACCGCTACAGCCCGAAGCGGATGCGCAAGCGCATGGTGAAGGCCAATATCCTGTGCGTTGTGATCGCCTTCGCGTTCGTGACGCTGGCGGAAGCGGTCGGCCTGACGTACACGGAGCTCAGAAACGGCAGGGTCATCCTGAACCTGTTTTCCAGGCAGCTGGAGCGGAACAACGAGGAGGAGGCCCGGCAGATCCAGCGGGAAGAGGAGGAGTGGATCGTATACCACGGGGAAAAGCTTGCACTGCTTCTGTCTGAGCATCCCGAGCTGAACACACGCGAAAAGCTCCGGGAGACTGCCGAAATCATCGGCGCCGAAACGATCACGTTGTTCGACTCCCGGGGAAGACAGACTCTCTCCAGCGGCGATTATACCGGTTTTCGCCTGGATGATGAGGACTATCCCACGCTGTACGATTTCAGACGCCTGCTTTACGGCGTGCCGAGCATTATCCATGAGACAGCCATGGACCCCATCACGGATCTCAAGCGGCAGCAGATCGGCGTGACGATGCCGCTGGGGGAGGGGGACAACATGCATGGCGCGCTGATCATGACCCTTCTGCCGGAGAGGACCGCGAAATCCTACGATACCGGCAATACCGGCATACTCAGATCCGTAAGCGGGACGATCTGCTTCGCGGCGGATTCCACGGATGGGGTCATCCTGTATTCCAGCCAGCCCGGCATGATCCGGAAGCATATCAGCGAATGCGGCCTGCCGGAGGACAGCCTGCGCGACAGCATTGTGGACTTTGTCACGATTTCAAACAACAACTGCCTGCTGATCTCCAGCCGTGAAGACAATATCGTGTGCTACTATGCCGCCGGAACGCAGACGGTGTTCAGCCGGACCCTCCTGGTCAGCGCCGTCATTTCCCTGATCTTCGGCGCAACACTGGCGATGCACATAGCGTTCCTCATGAAAGGATATAACGAGGAAAACTTCCGGAAACTTGAGGCCCTGCGGGAAGAGGAGCAGGATCGCCTCAAAGAGCGCTACGCCAGAATGAAGGACAAATACGGCGTTGAAGAGGACGAAAAGAAAATCGCTGTCATCCGAAGGCTGCACGAGCTGATCGGCTGGGACCAGAGGAGCCCCGGCGGCAAGGCGGTCCTCGTCCTGAGTGTCGGCATGTTCTTCATCATTCTCTTTATCCTGCAGATCCTGAGCAAGAGACTTCTGCCGAACGAGAGCTCCGGCACCATGCTCAGCTTCTTCATGGGCGGCAGATGGATGCGCGGCCTCAACCTCTTCAGCCTGTGCGGCATCCTGCTGCTGTTCTGCGTCGCTTACCTCGTCAATGTCGTATGCAATCTGCTGACCAGACTGACCGGCGGTGTGGTCTCTGTCAGAGAGGAGACGGTGATCCGCCTGCTCCACAGCTTTATGCGCTATGTCACGGTGATCGCCGTGATGTATTTCGGCCTTGAGTATCTGGGCTTCTCGGCCGGTACGATCATCGCCTCGCTGGGCGTCCTGTCCCTGGCGCTGTCGCTGGGCGCGCAGCACCTGATCAAGGACATCCTCGCGGGCCTTGCCATCGTCTTTGACAGGAGCTTCCGCATCGGGGATGTGGTGGAAATCGGCGGCAAAGAGGGTATCGTGCAGGAAATCGGCGTGCGCGCCACCAGACTGACGGTGAGCGGAAACAACACCTTCTACATCAACAACAGCGAAATCAGAAGCGTTCTCAACAAATCCAATGAGCTGTCCAAAATCATGCTGGAGCTGAGGGTCCCGGCGAACGAATCGCTGTTCAGAATAGAAGAGCTTCTGGAGCGCGAGCTGCCCGAAATCGGCAGCAGAAACAGCAAGATCATGAAGGGACCGTATCTGCTCGGCGTGACGGCTCTGTCCGGCGGCGATATCAGAATGCAGCGGGAGATCATCGAGCTTGCTGTCGAGGTCGTGGTCGACCAGAAGGACGGGAAAGCGGTCATGTCCTATCTCAGGCGGGAGATTTACCTGCTGTTCCAGCGGGAAGGGATCGAGTTGGTGTAAATATGGCTTTTTCTCCCGATCCGGATTCCAATGTGAACCAACGGATCATATGATTTTCATTCATTTAGATGACGCGTGGCCAGCCGGCCATTGATCCCCAGACCTGAAACCGGGCCGCTCTCCGACGAGAGCGGCCCTTTTCCCTGCGCTCCGCCCGGCATATAAAACAGGCAAAGCTCCGGGAAAAAGAATCAGGGGCGAATTCCTCACCCCTGATTCCTCCCGCTTCTCCATAACCACCTCATAAAAAGGCAGGTCTTTCATGCCCGGCAGAATTGCGCCGGGCGGAGAAGGGGTGCACCTGGGCAATCCAAATCCGAACCAGAGACGGAGGCGCGCTGGGTAAGCGCGCACTCCATATCGCTAAAATTTATAGTTATAGTGCCGTCCTTGTAATTGCATGAGATTACGATCTTGTCATTGAAAACATATACTGCGTTCAGGAACACATCAATAAGTGTTTTCCTCTGCTCAGGCTTGGCTATATCGAGCGCCTGGAAACGCTGCAGGAAGAAGCGGACTTGCTCTTCGCTGACGCGGGGCTTCGCCAGCTTCTCCAGCGCGATCTTGTTTTCAAGCTCGTCGCGGGCAGCTTCCAGCTCTTCCAATCTGGTCTTCGTGGATTTTGTTAGTATGCCCTGCTGGATTGCGTTGAGCAGATTGTTGATGCCAGTGTTGGCCTCCTGCAGCTGCTGCTCATACATCGGCAGTGCTGTGCTCTCCTGATCCTGCAAGGCCAGTACCATAGAGGTAATTGCGTCGATGGTGCGGTCATCAGCCAGCATCTCTATGATGGAATCCAGGACCAGGTTTTCAAGCCAAACCTTGCGCACTGGTTTGCACTCACAAGCAGTGCGCTTCTTTTTTACAGATACGCACTTGTAATAGTGGTGGACTTCGCCTGTGCGGCTTGTTCCGCTCTCGCCGCAGAGGTATGCGCCGCAGTACCCGCAGAAGATCTTGGTGGTAAGCAGATAGTCGTCCTCGGCCTTGTGACGGGCCGGGGCCTTTTTATTGACCGCCAGCTTTTCCTGCACACGGTTGAACAAGTCCAGCGGTACGATGGCCGGGATACCATCCGGGATCACAGTGTCCCTGAAAGCAAACTCCCCGATATAACGCCGATTGTTGAGTATATGCTGGATGGAATTGTAGGTGATTGGATTGCCTCGGGTATTCTTTACCCCCTCCGCATTGAGCCAGTCCCGCAGCCCTGTCATAGTAGCGCCGCTGTCATATCGCTTGAATACTTCGAGAATATAGGGCGCGGTGATCGGGTCGATCTGAAAGTGCTGCTCGTTGTCGATCACATATCCGATCGGGATCGTTCCTCCATTGAACTTGCATTTCAGCGCGTTGTCTGTCATGCCGCGGACAACCTTTTCTGCCAGATCCGCCGAGTAGTATTCCGCGTAGCCCTCCAAAACAGATTCGAGGATGATGCCCTCTGCGCCTTCGGAAATGACCTCAGTTGCGGATACAACTTTGATGCCGTTCTTTTTCAGCAGCGATTTATACCGCGCACTGTCATAACGGTTACGGGCGAAACGGTCCAGCTTCCACACGATCACCACGTCGAACAGCTTTTTGCTGCTGTCCTTGATCATGTTCTGGAACTCCGGGCGATTGTCTGTCTTGGCGGAAAATGCACGGTCGATGTAGTGACGCAGGATCGTGATCCCGTTCTTCTCCGCAAAGGCGGTACACTCTCGAATCTGGCCCTCTATGCTCTCTTCCCGCTGATTGTCCGAGGAATAGCGGGCATAGATGACAGCTTTCACTTTTTCTCCTCCGTCATCATTTTCAACAGGGACGCACGCAATTCTCTGTTGGCCCTCGTCCCCGGCTCGAAGCACATCTCCACGAATTTCATCATGTCGGGATCAAGACGGGGCTTGTACTTATACATTTTTCCCTGGGGCTTATCTGTGCGGCCGAAAATATAGTCCATAGAGACATCAAAGAAATCTCCGAACCAGAGAAGCGTCTCCGGTGTGGGGTTGGAAAAACCGCTCTCATAGCGATTCAGACTGGACTGCTGAATCCCGATCAGCTTCGCCAGCTTGTTCTGGGAAATCCCTGCTTCTTCGCGGAGCTTCTTCATCCGTTCACCGACGATCTTCATGTCATGTTTTCTCCTCTCTGCCGTCAAATTTTCTAATGTGAGATTAACATAACTTATACGGGTTTGCAAGCCCTTTTTCATAGTTTTCTTATTGGGCATCAACGTCTCCTTTCTGTTCCTGCCGAGCTTTCCATTCGGCAAATTCTTTTTGCCCCTCCTCGCTCTCAAACAGAGCCAATATGTCCGGCAGGATGCAGCGGGCAATCTTCTCGATTTCGTAGTCGGGCAGGTCGCTGTAGTTAATGGGTTTCTTTTTCCTGGGCATGGTTCTCCTTTCGATTTTCGTTGATTTCCTGCGCGCGCTGTTGTCGCAGGATTGTGTCTAATTTAGATTTGATGTTGTAGAGCTCTTTCAACTCTAGAGAGAACCGTCAGGTTTTCTTTCAATGGGTACAAATGCGTTTTGGATAATTCTGATCCTTCCTTTCTGTTTCTGGACATAAAAAACCGCGCTCGTCTTTTCAGACTTGCGTGGCTCATGCCTCCATGAATTTTCGGTATTTCTTTCTAATGCCCTCCATCCGTTTGATTACGCTGCTGTGATTGGCAAACCCCAGCTCGACGGCAATTTCCGTATAGCTGTATCCCTCGTCCCGCATTTGAACGATCTGACGCTCTTTTTCCGGTAGAGTATCGAGAAATCGCTCCGCGTCTACCCTGGCGCAGACATATTCCTCCAGATGCAATCGGGGATCGGGAAAGTAAAAATGTTACTACTATTTGTTGGATTTACAAAAAGCTCATATTATATCGCAATCGCATGGCGCTGTCCAGCAAAACTTGCCAAGTAAAAGAATTCTGATTGCATGCGAAGGGCAAAGCATCTACATATATTGACGACATAGCAAACAGTAAATTGTTACTATGCTCTGCTGACTTTACAGAAAGTTCATATGATTATATTGCATCCGTTTGGCATTGTCCAGTGAAGCCCGTCGAACAAGAAGCAAAAGCCAAGAAAGAAAGCAGCCTGGCATCCAGACCGCTTTCTTTCTTGGCTGCGCAAGGATAGATGCGAAGCATCGCAAGGGGTGCAGCCCCTTGTACGGAGCGAAGCGACGCAGAGGATGGCTGTTCGGACAGGCATCCAGGCTCCGCAGGACGCACTACGGGGCAGCTCACGCTTCCCCGTATAGAAGTGCGCCCTTTGTTGCCAAGGGACCTAAGCTCCGGTTTTACATTGATTGTCCCATGTCCTCATCATTTTTACAGTATTACACCCTCGAGGCCGTCGTATCTCACGCCGCACAGATGATACGGCTCCGCTCTCATCACGTCGCAGCGGATTTCTGTGCGGTCAGAAACTCGATCGCTTCAACGGCTCGCAGAACAGCTCCAGCGCCTTGCTCTCATATTATACGATTCTGTTGGCAGTCGTCGAGGGAGGAGCTTACCAGCCCCAGCCGTAGTCGTCCCAGCCGCCGCCCCAGTCGTCGTAGCCGCCGCCCCAGTAATCGCTGTAGTCCGGCTCAACGTAGTAGGAATAATCCCAATCGTTGTAGCCCCAGTTGTTGTAGCCGTAGTATTCCTCTTCTGCGGCTGCCAGAACCAGGAGGCCGAGGGCGAGCTGCTCCTCATCGGTCAGGCCGTAATTATAGTTGTTGTAGTTCGTATAGGTCTGCTGCTTGGGTGCGCTCTGAACGGCGCTGCTGACGTAGATGTAGGCGGTCGTGGTGCGTGCGCTCTGGTTGTTGCCATAGAAGGTGGCGAAGACGCCCCAGCCGTTCATGTTTGCGTTGACGCTGTAAACATTCAGCGTCGTGCCGTTCTCGCCGCTGTAGGAGCCGCCGCATGCGCTGACAAACTCCGCGGGCGTCTTCACGTTGCCGTAGGGATCGACAAAGCTCCAGCTGACGGAGGTGGCGTTGGCGGCATAAGCGATGAAGATGGCCGTGCCGCCTGCGGTGCGGTTCTCATTGGAGGGGTTCTTGGTGACGTACACAGCGGGGCCCGTTACGACCGGCGCCTGGACGGACTTCGTTTCCGGCGCGTCCACGTAGTTGAGGAAGATGCCGTAGCTGTTCACGAAGCGGCTGAGATCCGTGGCCTCGCTCGCCTTGAACCAGTCGAAGCTGGTATTGCTGCGCTGCAGGCCGCTGAAGGTGGTATAGCCGATGTTCAGGAGCTGGTCGTCGGTAAGGGGGTTCTTGTTCTTGTCGATACAGGCCACCGTCGGCGTGCCCTTGTCGATGGTCTCCACGACCTTCATGCCGAGGGTGCCGGCGTTGATCGTGTCGTTATACTTGGAAATGCCGCAGGTAAAGGTGATCGCCATGTCGGAGTGGGTCCCGCCCGCCGCGGCGGCATCTTCACCGGTGAGATCCTCGCTGACCTCGGCGAAGTTGGTGAAGACATAGTAGGTGGCGTGGTTCGCCGCGTCGTAATAGGTGTCTGCGCTGTCGGTCATGAGGTTGAAGAACTCGTCGTTCTGCGTCAGGGTGCCGTCCTCATCCAGGTCGAAGGCGAGCTTGAGGGACGAGAGGGTGTTGCGGTCCTCGCTGACCTCCCAGGCCTTGAGCCTGGCGTCGTTCTCGCCGTCTGTCGTGGTGGTGGCGGCCAGCAGCTCCACCCGTCCGTTGTGGTCCAGATCCGTGACGGCATAGTACCAGACGGTGGGATTGTCAGACTGTTTGAGCGTATTGAAGCTGTTTTTGATCAGGGTGAGCTGTTTGACAAGGTCGTCGGTATCGACGTTGTCGGCCCAGGCGCTGATGCTCAGCGAGAGCAGCATCACGATGGCAAGTGCAATGGCAACGATTTTTTTCATGTTCATTTCCTTTCTGAATTCCGTTTTGTTTTGCGTATAGCTTCTGATGGATTTATATGAATGGGAGGAAGGCTCCTCCCTTCATATCAAATATTCGGCGACTCCCGGTTCCCGGCGGTCTCCTGCGCCTGATGCACCACGATCTGGTTGAAGGGAATCTCAATGCCTCTGCGGTCGAACAGGAGCTTGATCTCCCGGTTCAGGGCACGCAGCGCCGGATAGCGGACGTCGGCCCGAACGAAGATGACGATCCTGAGATTCACGGCGCTGTCTCCGAGGGAGTCCACACCCTCATACTGGGGCGGCTTTACGAGGCCCGGGATCCTGTCCGTCATTTTCGGCAGTTCTTCGGCAAGGATCGCCTCGATTTCGGCCAGATCGGCGTCATAGGAGACAGGCGCGTCCAGCACCATGCGGGCCACCTTGCCGTCGCTGTTGACGATGTCGCGCAGGGAGGAGTTGTTGAAGATCTTGGTGTCCGCAAAAAAGCTGACCTTTGTGGTGCGCAGGCCGATCTCCGTCACCGTGCCGTACCAGCTGCCAACGGTGATGAAGTCGCCCACCTTGTAGCTGCCCTCCACCAGCGTGAAGAAGCCCGCAATGATATCGCCCACCAGATCCTTTGCGCCGAAGCTGATCATCAGCGAGAGAATGCCCGCCGAGGCCAGCAGCGTCTTGGTGTCGACACCGAACTGTGCCAGACCGTAGTAGACAAAAATGACCACGCAGATGTATTTCATCGCGTTTTTCAGCAGCAGGCACACCGTCTCCACCCGCATGTCGGAGACGCGGGCGATGAGATAAAGGATGCGGTTGAGCAGCACCACCGAAACATACATGGCGCACAGCAGGAAGACGCAGGCGGTCAGCGCGAAGATGTTAAAGCCCTTCTGCCAGTTGCCGGATATGACGTATGCCAGATTGCCTAAATCCATGACGCTCCCGTTCCGGTCAAGGCTGACATAGAGCGTGGGCAGCAGGATGAACAGGCAGAACACCAGCAGCAGCCGATAGACGATGCGGCTGATGCGCTGCTCAGGAGTCTGCTTGTCCCGGGGGACGCTCTCCATGCCCCAGCGCTCCTCCATACCCCATTTGTCCTGAACGGGGATGAGGTTGGAAATGCCCGAAAACAGGCCATGTGAAGGAGGCGCTTTCTCCTCCGCCGCTGCGGGCGCGCCGCCCAGCACGATCCGCTGATACCCGCACAGCGTAAGCAGGAGGATGATCAGCGAGGTGACCGCTGTACAGAGCGCCATCCACAGTGAGACAATGAGATTGTCCAGCGTGGCCGTGCGCCGCACGATGGGCACCAGATAGAGCTCCGCAGTCTCACTGACGCCGGCATAGTAGGTCTGGCCGTTGATCTTCAGGAAGCCGCTGAAATCCTCGGTGAGGTTTTCCTTCCGGATTCCCAGCTCTTCAACGGAGAAGCCGATGCCGGTTGTGGCGATGATGTTTAGCGTCTCCTTATCAACGGCGATGGCGTGCTCCGGAAGCCCGATAATCAGGTTGGACAGCACCGTCTCAACCGTGAGCGGGCTGATGAGATCGTTCCGCAGCGCAGGATCTACCGCGATCATCACAAAACCGTCGCACAGGTCCTCCTTGTTTCGCAGGCTCATGCCGATATACTGAACATCTTCATCAAAGCGCTTGTCGAGAGCCGGGTCCTGTATCACGCCGTACACGCCGTCCAGCAGGGAACGAAACTCATAGGAAGGATCGGCCGGATCTTCGCTGAGGCTGTAATGGTCATACGGGGAATTGGTCACGACGACCCTCCCGCGCTGGTCAAAGGCATAGATGTATTTCACGTTGAGGTCGTCGGCGTAATGCTGCATGTCCTTCCGTGTCAGCGTGTTCCTGTCTGTTTTCGTTACGACCTGCCCCGCGAGCCAGCATTGGGTCATATAGTATTCATCCAGGAACTGGTTGAGATTGTCGCGCTGCTCCCGATAGGTGTTCAGCGTCTCCACCGCGGCGTCCGCGTGCTTGCCCATGGTCTTGAGGTCGTTGGTCACGTCCGCGAGGATCAGGGTATACCAGCATACGCCGAACATCACGACGCAGGCGAGCGATGCGTAGCAGATCAGCTTCAGGCGAAGGCTCCTGACGGCCTCCCGGCGGCTGTCCGTCACAAGGGAGATCCATTTGATGAGCAGCCACATCAGGATCACAAAGATAAGGGTAAAGGCCAGCGCGTTTCCGATGATGTACGACGCCCACTCCAGAATGGGAACCCCGCAGACGATGTAGGCGTCCCCGTAATCCATCACGCAGCCGATCAGCGACATCCGCAGATAGTCGATAAAATCCTGGAAGGTGTGGACTCTGTTGATGGCAAGCTTGTACGGCTCCATAATTCCGAGGGACAGGTTCAGATTTTCGGGCTTTGTCCAGCGATTGATGGAGCTGATGGCGATAACCTCGTCCTCCGCGATCTGATCAAAGGGCTGAAAGAGACGGCCCACATAATTTTCATCCGGGTGGGCAAGAATGCGGCTTGTCTCCTTATCGACGACAAGCATGAACCCGTCGCGTCCGACCTTCAGCTTCGTGACCCTATTCATCCAGGAGAGGGTATCGCCGGCGATCTCCTCCAGCGCTGCCTCATCCGGCAGCGTAAAGTCCGCCTCGGAGAAGACATCGTGGCTCAAAAGCTCTTTCCAGCTCTCCGTCATCTGCGCGTAGGCTTCCCGCAGGGCCTCCTCGTTTTGTTCCAGCTGAGGCAGGAGCTTGGCCACCTGGATCACGGCCCGGTTGATCTGGGGCTCCAGACGGGTGGTGTAATTCTTGTCGAGCAGCGCTATGGACAGGATGAGCACCAGAACGGAAGCGAGCAGCAGCACCGCATAAAGGCGGAGCTTGCGCCGAAGGATCTGCCGTTTGTATTTTTTCTCCGCGTCGTTTTTTTGCGGATTACTTTTCATGAAATGATCACGTCCTCTGTCGTGAACTCAGGGCCGGCCGATGTATCTGCTGTCGCCGAGACCCAGGAACAGACGGGCCAGAGGTCCGAACAGGATGAGGAGGATGCCGTAGCCCACGCCCTTGCCAAAGGACTTGGCAAGCTTGATGCTCTGGACGATGTGGAGCACAAGAGCTGCGACGGAGGCCACGCCGGAAACCGTGGTGAGGGTCGAGCTCGGCTCCTGCACGCCGCTGACATAGCTCGTAATGCCAACACACACGAGATAGAGCAAGCCCATGAATTTTGACCAGCAGATCCCGTATTCAACGTAGATGTTCACGATGGGAATGAAGGCGAGAATGCCGGGTCTGCCGGCCTTGCTGAAGATCTTCCAGTCCGCGACGGCCTGGAGAATATGCCAGACGACATAGCCAATGATAAGCGTAGAGAGAACTTTCATGCTGTTTTGCTCCTTGTTACTTGTTCGCTTGTTCTGTTTGATGGTATGGGGATGCTTTTGCGGCGGTCACGACGTTTCTTCTGACCAGGAGGGCGGGCGTCCCCCGCCCTCCCCGGGAAACAATTACTTGAGATCGTTGATGTAGTCGGTCAGCGCCGCGCGGTCATAGAAGGTGGAGAGCCTGGCGAGGCTGAAGTCCGGCTCCGCGCCGCGGTCGATGTCGTAGAAGGAACCGTTCTTGGAGAAGGCCAGACGATAGGGGCTGGAAATGCGAAAGTCCGTGCCGTAGCCGGTGGACAGGGGCAGGACCGAGCAGCTGCCGCCGCCGGAGGTGCGGCCCAACAGCATCACCTTGCCGGTGTTCTTGAACACGTTCGGCACGAGGTTTCCGCAGGAGAAGCTGTTCGGGGAGATCAGGCAGAAGAGATTCTTGCCTGTCAGGCCCAGATCCTGATCGTCAAACTGGCGGTCGAGGTTCATATCCACCTTATACAGGCCAGTGGCGACCGCGCCGCTCATGGTGTTCTCCACCGTGACGGAGCCCTGGCCGAGGAAGGCCGAGACGACGAAGATCACCATGTCCGAGCTGCCGCCGCTGTTGTTGGAGAGATCCAGCACCACGTTCTCAACGGGGCTGCCCTCGCGCATGATCTGCGAGTAGGCGTAGAGCATAACGCCGATGGTATCCGTGACCTCTGCCGTGGGGGCGGTCGCGTAATAATCCGTGCCCTCCTCAGGATCCTTGAATTCATCGAAGGTGATGTAGGCGGTGTTGCCGACCTCCTCATAGACGGGCGCGCCGTCGGGATAGAATGCGGCGCGGGCTTCGGCGAACGGGTCGTTGAACGTATTCTTCAAGGCGTTCCCAATCCCGAGTTCCTGCAGCATCTTGAAATATGCGTCCCTGCTGGGCGCGTCGGTGGCCAGCGGAGAGCAGTTGACGAAGTTGCTGTGGCCGTCATCCAGATGAATGTTGATCATCTTGTAAAGAGCCTCGTCCGCGGCGTAGGTGTCGGTGCCCTTGAGCGCGTGGTCACAGCCCGCCTGTTTGCACAGCAGATCGAAGCTCTCAAAGCCGTGGACTGCCTTCAGGCCATAGAGATAATCCATAACGGCGCAGAGCTCGCCATAGCTGAATTCGGCCATGGCCGTGCTGCGCTCTTTCGGCGCGGCGGTATGAAACTTCTCGCCGATGGGAGAGTAATCGGCAACAAACCCGCCCATGCCGCCGAACTGCACAACATAGAAGGCCTCGCCGTTGTAGAACACGTTCATGTACTGGATGGCCAGCAGGAAGTCGCTGAGGGTCTGGATGGGGACATAGCAGTTTCCGCCGTCGGCCACCATGTCGATGCCGTAGGAGGCGAGGTCCAGCGTCACGTCTTTGCCGTAGCGCTCATAGGAGCCCGGGCAGCGCTGGAAGTACATGACCTCTTCCTCGGAGCCGGGGTTGCCCACGCCCAGGATGTCGATGAGCACTCTGTCCTCGTCGGGGCGCTGGAAGGCGTCGTAGTCCCAGAAGTAGACGCTGTCCGCGTCGCAGTCGAAGTAGGCAGGGTAGCCGTCCTCGCGCGTCAGGACGCCGGTGTTGCCCTCCATGGAGAAGCTGAGCTCAAAGCTGATGTTCTGATCCTTCTTGATGTAGGTGTGCATCAGATAGGTCATCAGCTCCGCCCAGTCCGCCAGGGAGAAGTAGGGCACGTCGGAATCGCCCATGAAGTAAACAGGATAGGTCTTCATATCGTCAAGGTCGTTGAGATAGAAGCTCATGTCCTCTTTGCTGATTGTCGGAGCCACGTTTTTCGCCTCCTCGGCGAAGGCCGGGACGCTCAGCGTGAGGAGCATCGTGATCGCGAGGAGAATGCTGAGGATTCTTTTCATAGCTGCAAGTTTCCTTTCACAATCTTTTGCTTTTTCCATTTCCATGCTTTTTCCGCGTGTTATGGCTCTCTGTCAGAAAAGCCATAACACGCGATTAATCCAGGCTCGGTGCCTGCAAATCAGTAAATGCTGTTGATGAAGTCGGTCAGGGCTGCGCGGTCGTAGTACTTCTCCGGGGTGGAGATGACGGCGTCCGGCTCCGCGCCGCGGTCCACGTCGTAGAAGGAACCGTTCTTCAGGAAGGACACGCGGGTGTTGGCGGAAATCTGGAAGGAAGTGCCCCAGGGGGAGTTGGCGTTCAGCACGTTGCAGCTGCCGCCGCCGGAGGTGCGGCCCAGCAGCGTGACCTTGCCGGACTCCTTGAAGGCGCAGGGGACATAGTTGCCGTTGGAGAAGCTGAACGGGGACTCCAGGCAGAACACATCGCGCCGGTCATCTGGTCAACGTTGCTGATGCAGCACTCGCCCAGGAACCAGGCGGTGACATAAGCCGCGACGTTGTCCGCGCCGCCGCCGTTGCAGCTCAGGTCGATGACCACGTTCTCAATGGGGCTGTTCTCGCGGGTGATCTGCTCGTGGGCCTTGATCAGGAGGGCGAAGACGTCGTTTTCGGCAATGTCCTTGTGCTCGTCAAGATGATAGTAGTCCTCAGGCTGGAGGGTGATATCGCTTATGAACTGGTCAAAGGTGATGTAGGCCGTGTTGCCGATTTCCTCGTAGCCGGGTACGCCGTCGGGATAGAACTTCGCGCGGGCTTCCATCTGGCGGTCCATATGATCGCCGAGGCGGCCTCTGGACAAGCCGACAGCCTTGTATTCAACAGGACCGGTCAGGTAGGAGAAGGCGTGCCAGGCGGTGTGGCCGTCGTCAAGGAAGTCGGTGATCATGCGGTAAATCGCGGCGTCCGCCTGCTTCACCTCCGGGCCCTTGAGCAGCTGGTCAAAGCCGACGTTGTGGAAGAGCTGGCCAAAGCTCTCGATGCCGTGAACATCCTTCAGACCGTAGAAGTAGTCCAGCATCATGCACAGCTCATTGTAGCCGTACTCCGTCAGGGCCTCGCTGCGCTCGCCGGTGGGCACGTCGTAGTAGACATCGGCGCATCCTTCCGTGTTGCCGGACAGGAACACGTATTTGCCGTTGAAGTAGAGGTCGCCATACATCGTATTGGGCATAAAAATGTCGGAGAGCGTCGCCATGGGGATCAGGTACAGGCCGTCCTGCTGGATCAGGTCGATGTTGTAGGCCGCCAGATCGAACTTCAGCGCGTCGCCGTAACGGTAGAAGGAGCCGGTGTCGACCTTCTGCAGCAGCGTGGGCTCGCCCGCCTCATTGAAGGTGGACATCGTCACGGTGTCCAGGGGCGTCGCGGATTCGGGGCGCAGCGTGAAGAGGTTGTAGTCCATGAACTCAATGTAGTTTTCGTCAAAGTCGAAGGTCACGGGGGAGAGGTTGTCGTCGGCCTCGGGGTTTGCGTTGTGGCGGGTGCAGGTCACGACGGGGCCGTCCGCGCTCAGCTCAAAGCTGATGGCGGCGTCCCCTCTTTCATAGAAGCCGCCGAAAAGCTCCGTCCAGTCGTTGATCTCGATGTAGGGCAGATCCGTCACGCCGTCCAGGAAGTAGAGCTTCAGCTCCGCCCCTGCCGGTTCGGCTTCTACGTACAGAGGGTAGGAGGCGCTGGTAATTTCGTGCGCCTTTGCGGTCTTTTCCGCCGTGTCCTCAGCGAAGAGACTGCCCAGGGAGCTAAAGAGCTCCGCCATGTCCTCTTCCTTGACTGTATCTGTGCCGAAGAGCTCGTTGAGCCAGGCGGCGGTCTGGGCCTCCGGCGTCTGTGTTTCCGTTGTCTGCGCTTCCGCTGCCGGGGCTTCCGTCGTTTCGCCTTCGGCGAAGGACGCGGCGCTCAGAGACAGGAGCATCGAGAGCGCCAGGAGAATGCTGAGAAATTTTTTCATACTGTCATCTTCCTTTCTCTCCCTATGGGAGAACACAATGGGTTTACGGGTTTTCTGCTGTTTATGGATGTGTTTTTGCTTTCTGTGATTTCCTCACTCCCAGAGATCCTCCAGCTTGTCCTGGAGAAGCTGGAGGTCTGTGCGATTGGCAAGCTCCGCCTTTACGCGCTCCGCCATCTCGATCTGGTCGGTGATGATGCCGTCGCAATGGCTGTCGAGGAATTTGTGCATGCCTTGCTCGGTGTTGATGGTCCAGACATACACCTCTTTGCCGCTTTCATGGATGGAGTCGATGCGGCTGTCGGTGGACATCTCTTCCTCCAGGATCAGCAGATCGCAGTTGATGCGGGCCACGTCGCCGAGGCCGCCGAACATCAGCACGCCCGTGTTAAACTCCGGGTACTTGGTCTCGGCATAGTCGATGATGTCATATTTCAGGGAGATGAGCGTCACGTTCTCGACGCAGTCCTTCTCCCGGATGAGCTTCACCACGTCGTCCACCATCTGCTTATCGGCGGAGGCACCCTTGAGCTCCAGGAAGAGCGTGATGCGGCCCTTGACCAGATCCAGCATCTCGTCGAGCTTCGGCACCGGGCTTGTCGCGCCGGTGACGGGATCGGTGATCGTGAGGGCCATGGTCTCCTCCAGCGTCAAATCACCGGGCTTCTTGGCGACGCCGGTCAGGCGCTTGTAGTCGTCATCGTGGTTGATGATGTAATAGCCGTCCTTTGTCCGCTGGGTGTCGGTCTCGGCGGCAAAGCAGTTATGCTGTATGGCAAGCTCCAGACCCTCCAGCGAGTTCTCCGGCGCCATGACGCCGCCGGTGCGGTGGGCCACGATGCGCACGGGCTCCGACCGGTGCACCACATCGTCAAAGCCGATGCCGATGAGCACCGCGAACAGCAGGAGCAGCACCAGCGTGAGGATCATCAGCAGCACATGCCGTCCATAGCCCCGGCGCTTGGAGCGGGAGGGCCACTTGACCGCGAGGTCCCTGGTGTACTCCAGATAGCAGCGGGTGAAGCGCAGCATAAAGCAGGAGCTGGCAAGCAGACTCAGCAGATAGAGCAGGAAGCCGCCATCCAGGACGACAAGGGCGCATACCGCGCGATAAACGATGACGTCGAGGTCGGTGTCGGTATAGTTTCCGCTGAGAACTGCCTCGGAATCCACCCGGTAATTCCGGGGCAGCGCGGCGCCCTCAGCCTCCAAGCTGTTCATGGGGAGATTCAGCAGGAAGCCTGCGGCAAGGAGGATCAGGAGCAGCACCACAAACGTGAGCGCCATGGCCGGGACAAAGTTTTTCCAGTTCTGTTTCCAGAGCCGCCAGGACGCCGTAAAGGCCGCCTTCGGTTTCATCCCGTCGAGCAGCACACCGTGCAGCGTGAAGACGCCGCCGAGGCCCACGGCCAGCAGCGCCGCGATCACAATCCAGTAGAGCGCGTTGTACAGGGGCGTGGAGCGCACGACCTCCATGATGAAGTTGGGGATGTAGAAGTTCTCGGTCAGGCTGATGGAGAAGCCGATCCCGCACAGCGGCACCGCGATGAAGATGTACAGCAGCACCAGCAGTCCGCCGGGGCAGAGAAAGCGGCGCAGGGCGCGAAAGCCCTGGGCGATCTCGGCAAAGATGCGCACGGTGCGCCCGTTCAGAATGTCGTCGTAGAGATAGATGCTCGCGAAGATCTCAAAGGCGGCAAAGACCGCGACCAGCACCACACCCAGCAGCAGGATCACAAGACCGCGCCAGCTCAGGAGCAGATCCGTGAGATTTGCCGTGGTGAGGGCCGCGCCGCCGGACTCGGCCACAAGGTTTATAAGCTTATACAGCCCCCATGTCGCAGCGGCCAGCAGGATGCTCGAAATCATCTGATAACTGAACAGCTCCGGGATCGCCTGAAAGACCAGACGCCCGTAGCTGATCGGCCCCGATGGCTCTTTTAAATCATTATTTCTCTTCATTTGTTCCTCATTTTAATACGGCTAAACGATGGACCCGGGAGCGGGCCCATCGTTTGTGTGTAATTCCCGTGTTTATCTGCCGCTGCGCTGCTTTTGAGCCATGCGCCAGGATTTCATGAAGCTGTAGAAATCCTGGGCGCAGGCATAGGCGCTCTGAACATGCTCCTCGCTGGGGGCGAAGGCGGGGATCAGACTGATCTCAAGCATGTCAACACCCAGCTCGTTGTCCAGCAGCCAGAGCTTCAGCCTGGCGTCGATGACCTTCTGTCCGCTGGGGCAGACAGGGAGCTGCGGGTAGGGATACAAGTTCAGGGAATAATTCTCTCCCTCCGCGAGCGGTGCGGTGGTCACATCCAGGCAGAAGGTATAGATATCGTCCAGCGCATAAACCCAGCCGTCCTTTTTTGCGGCGTTCATGAACCAGCCGCGGTCCTCGTCCACATCGAGCGCGGGCATGTCGGCGTACATGCCGGAAGAAAACTGGCGGGTGGCGTGAAATTCCGACGCGCCTTTTTTCCTGTTGGCATCCGCGACAGCAATGAGGGCTTTCGCGGCGTCGACGGTCATAGCCTTGAAATCCAGGTTTTCGTTGGGAATGCACTTTTTGCGGCAGTCGCCGCACATGTATGCGCCGTCGGCAAGGTTCTCTCCGAGCATTCCGCCGAGAAGTCCCACGGACGCGCCGCAGAGGGCGCAGGTTTTCTTGTCAAAAAGTCCCATTTGTGATTCTCCTTTAATCGGTTAAGCAAATCAGTACAGACTGTTGATGTAGTCGGTCAGGGCCGCGCGGTCATAGAATTTTTCGGGGCTGGTGATGATGATATCAGGCTCCGCGCCGCGGTCAACGTCATAGTAGGCGCCGTTTTTGATGAAGGAGATGCGGTGGCTGCCGGAGATCTGGAAGGAGGTGCCCCAGGCGGAGGAGATTTTCTGCACCACGCAGGAACCGCCGCCGGAGGTGCGGCCCATGACCGTCACCATGCCGGAATCCTTGAGGGCGCAGGGGACAAGGTTGCCGCAGGAGAAGCCGACGGGAGAGGTCAGCACGAAGAGGTTCTTGTCCTGCACGGTGTCGCGCTCGTCAAACTCGTGGTCGCGGTTTGCGTCGCAGCGGTAGGTGGAGGCGCAGACCGCGCCGGTCATGGTGTCCTTCATGCCGATGTTGGCCTCGCCCAGGAACCAGGCGATGACGAACACGGCGGTGTCCGCCGCGCCGCCCTGGTTGACGCTCAGGTCGAGGACGACGTTTTCAATGGGGCTTCCTTCGCGGGTGATCATCGAGTGGGCTTTTATGATGAGGCCGATGGTGTCGTTGTCGGGAAGATCCGCCGGATCCTCGACGCTGTAGATGTATTCCGCGGTGTTCATCATTTGGGGAAGCTCAAACTTGTCGAAGGTGATATACGCGGTATTGCCGACCTCCTCATAGCCGGGGATACCGTCGGGGTAGAACTTCTCCCGTGCGCTTGCATACAAATCGCGCTGCTGAGACCACTTGCTCTCGGAGGGACCCTTGGGAGCCGTATAGTCCAGGTCGCCTGTCAGGTAGGAGAAGCCGTGCCAGGAGGAGTGACCGTCGTCCAGGTAGTCGGCGATCAGGCGGTAGATCGCGGCGTCCGCCTGCTTGACCTCATTGCCCTTGAGGAACTGGTCGAAGCCGACCTCGTGGAAGAGCTGGGCAAAGCGGTCGATGTCATGGACCTCTTTCAGACCGTACAGGTAATCCAGCATCATGCACAGCTCGCCGTAGCCGTATTTTGTCAGGGCTTCGCTGCGCTCGCCGGTGGGGGCGGCGTAGTAGAGCGCATCGCCCGGATTGATTTCCGAACCCAGATTCAAGCACTGGCCGTTATAGAAGAAGAAAGCACCGTTGGGCGCGAAGAAGAAATCGTTCAGGGTCTGCAGGGGGATCAGGTACAGGCCGTTTTCGATGGGCTGATAGATCAGCTCAATGTCGTAATCCGCCAGGGGGAGCACCAGCTCGTCGCCGTAGCGGTCGAAGGTGCCCTTGTCCACCTTTTGAATGAGCGCGGGCTTTCCATCGCTGGTGAAGAACGGGATGCTGGTCACGTCCAGGATCGTGGAGGCGTCGGGCTTCACGGTGAAAATGTTATAGTCTACGAAGCGGATCTCGCTCTTGTCGAAGTCGAACGTCGCATAGCAGCCGTCATCCATGCTGCCCTCGTGATTGCGGGTAATGGTCACGACGGGGCCCTGAACGTCCTTCGTGAAGGTGACGATACCGTCTCCGATCAACCCGGTGAGCAGCTCGCACAGATTGTTAATCTCCATGTAGGGCAGATCCTTCACACCGTCCAGAAAATAGAGCTTCATGGTCTCGCCGGTTTCCTCGCCGACGGCATACAGGGGGATATCTTCGCCGGTGATGGTGTGCGACTCCTCCGCGAAGGCCGGGGCGCAGAGGGACAGCACCATGGTCAGTGCCAGGAGCATGCAGAGCAGTTTTTTCATGTCTTCAGTTCCTTTCCTAAAAATCCGCTGTTTCGTTTTTCAGCTCAGTACAGGCTGTTGATGTAGTCGGTCAGCGCCGCGCGGTCGTAGAATTTTTCGGGTTTGCTGATGGTGTAGTCGGGATCGGCGCCGCGGTCGATGTCATAGAGGGAGCCGTTTTTGAGGAAGGACATGCGCAGGGCCGCGGAGATGGTAAAGGAAGTACCCCAGGCGGAG
>CADBYZ010000028.1 GCA_902799075.1 Oscillospiraceae bacterium
TCAAAGGCGAGGATTTTTATTGACATGCGGGTTGCTCCTTTTTACAGTTTGGAGTGTGGAGTTTGGAGTGTGGAGTTAATGTGTCCCATGCGGGGACAGATTATCATTTTCAGAGTCTCAAACCAGTGAATCTTTCCACGGACAGAGTCTGTTTTATTCGCGGCGAAGCCGCTCTATAACTCCACACTCCACACTCCTAACTCCACACTCATTTACGTTCTCAGTTCGTAAGTCCGGTATTGGATCGCCTCGGCGAGGTGGTCGGCCCGGATCGTGTCCGCGCCCTCAAGGTCGGCGATGGTGCGGGCCACGCGCAGGATGCGGTCGTAGCTGCGGGCGGTGAGGTGCATGGTGTCGAAGGCCGCCTTCATGAGTGCCTCACCCTCGGCGTCGGGGGCGCAGAAGGATCGCAGCTCCTTTGCCTGCATGCGGGCGTTCGACATGGAACGGTCGGAAAAGCGCGCGCGCTGCTTTTCCCGCGCGGCGTTTACGCGTTCGCGGACGGCGGCGGAGCTCTCCGCCGGGGCGCGGCGCTTGAGTTCCTCGTAGTCCAGGGCCGGGACCTCGACAATGAGGTCGATGCGGTCCAAAAGCGGGCCGGAGATGCGGGAATGGTAGCGACGCACCTCAGCCTCCGAGCACTTGCAGCGCCCGGACGGGTGGCCATACCAGCCGCATTTGCAGGGGTTCATGGCGCACACCAGCATGAAGCGGCTCGGAAAGCTCACGGAGCCTGCCACGCGCGAGACCGTGACGATCCCGTCCTCGAGCGGCTGGCGCAGGACCTCGAGGGCGTCGGCGCGAAACTCGGGCAATTCGTCCAGGAAGAGGACCCCGTTGTGGGCAAGGCTGATCTCGCCGGGCCGCGGGATCGCGCCGCCGCCCGCAAGCCCCGCCGACGAAACGGTATGGTGCGGTGAGCGGAAAGGGCGGGACGTGACCAGGGGGTGGTCCTTGCCGGTGAGGCCAGCCACAGACCAGATCTCGGTTGCCTCGATGATCTCCTCCCGGCTCATGTCCGGCAGGATGCCGGGCAGGCGCTTGGCAAGCATCGACTTGCCCGCGCCGGGAGGGCCGACGATGAGGATGTTGTGCCCGCCCGCCGCCGCGATCTCAAAGGCGCGCTTGACATTCTCCTGGCCCTTCACGTCCGAAAAGTCCAGAAGCTCCGCGCTGTCCGGCACAAGAGACGGGACGGGCGCGGGGGAGATCTCTTTTTCGCCGCGCAGGTGCCGCACAAGCTGCTGTACGCTCTCCACGCCGCAGACCGTGAGGCCCTCGGCGAAGGCGGCCTCGGCGGCATTCTCGGCGGGGACAAACAGTGTTTTGATCCCCTCGCGCTCGGCGGCGAGAGCCATGGGCAGCGTGCCCTGCACCGGGCGAAGCTCCCCCGAAAGACCCAGCTCGCCGATGAAGGCGGTGTCGGGCGCGGGCCTGGGAAGATCCCCGGCGGCGGCGAGGATGCCCACGAGGATCGGCAGATCGTAGACCGTGCCGGTTTTCTTCTTGTCCGCCGGGGCGAGGTTCACGGTAAGGCGCGACACCGGAAAGCGAAAGCCGCTGTTTTTCACCGCCGCGTGTACACGCTCCCTGGCCTCCTTGACGGCGGCGTCCGGCAGGCCCACCATGTCAAAATGCGGCAGGCCGTTGGAGATATACACCTCCACGGACACGAGGTAGCCCCCGATGCCGCTGACCCCGAGGCTGTTGATGGTTGAAAACATGGATGTTCTCCTGACTAAAAACCCGGAGACGCGGGGTCTCCGGGTTTTGTGGTTTGTTATGAATCAGTCTTCCTCGACTTCGCCGACAACTGCGATATGCAGCTCATCAAGCTGCTTCTGCGTGACCTCGCTGGGAGCGCCCATGAGGATGTCCTGGGCGTTCTTGTTCATCGGGAAGGGGATGACCTCGCGGATGGAGTCCTCGCCCGCCAGGAGCATGACCATGCGGTCCACGCCCGGGGCGATGCCCGCGTGCGGGGGAGCGCCGTAGCAGAAGGCGTTGTACATGGCGGGGAATTTCTTCTTCACGTCCTCCTCGCCGAGACGCACCATCTCGAAAGCCTTGATCATGATCTCGGGGTCGTGGTTACGCACGGCGCCGGAGGAAAGCTCCACGCCGTTGCACACCAGGTCGTACTGGTCGGCGGTGATGGTGAGGGGATCGACCTCGCCGCGCTCGGCCTTGAGCAGCACGTCCAGGCCGCCCGCAGGCATGGAGAACGGGTTGTGGCAGAATTCCAGCTCGCCGGACTCCTCGCCGATCTCGTACATGGGGAAGTCCACGATCCAGCAGAATTCGTAGCGCTCCTTGTCCATGTGGCCGGGCACCGCGGCGCCCAGCATCTTGCGCATGACGCCGGCGACCTTGAGGGCCAGGTCGTGCTTGCCGGCGGCGACGCCCACCAGCGTGCCGGGCTTGAGGCCCAGGGCCTCGACGACGGCGTCCTTGCGGTCGGCGAGGAACTTGGCCACGCCGCCCGCGAGCTCGCCCTTTTCGTCCACCTTGAACCAGAAGGGCTTTGCGCCCGCCTGGACCTCGACATCGGCGCAGAGCTTGTCGATCTGCTTGCGGGTGAGATCGCAGTCACGGACAACGATGGCCTTGACGGTGTTGCCGACTGCGAAGGGGCCGAACTCCGAGCCCTCGACCAGCTTCGTCATATCCTGAAGAACCAGGTCGATGCGCAGGTCGGGCTTGTCGGAGCCGTAGGTCTCCATGGCCTCAAGGTAGGGGATACGCCTGAAGGGGGCGGAGGAGGCGATATCGTAGGTGCCGAACTTGGCAAAGATCGGGGGCAGCACGTCCTCGAGCACCGCGAACACGTCGTCCTGGGTGGCGAAGGCCATCTCCATATCAAGCTGGTAGAACTCGCCGGGGGAGCGGTCACCGCGCGCGTCCTCGTCTCTAAAGCAGGGGGCGATCTGGAAGTAGCGGTCAAAGCCGGAGGTCATGAGCAGCTGCTTGAACTGCTGCGGGGCCTGGGGCAGAGCGTAGAACTTGCCGGGGTGCTTTCTCGCAGGCACCAGGTAGTCGCGCGCGCCCTCGGGGCTGGAGGCCGTGAGGATGGGAGTGGTGATCTCCAAAAAGCCGTGCTCGGTCATAGCCTGGCGCAAGGCCGCCACGACGTTGCAGCGGAGGATGATGTTCTTCTTGACGGCGGGGTTGCGAAGGTCAAGATAGCGGTACTTGAGGCGCTGCGTCTCGTCGGCCTCGCGGCTGCGGTTGATCTCGAAGGGCAGCTCGTTATAGCGGCAGCGGCCCAGGACCTCGATCTTCTCGGGCACGACCTCGATGTCGCCGGTGGGGAGCTTGGGGTTCTTGCTGTCGCGCTCGCGCACGGTGCCCTCGACGGAGATGGTGGATTCCTTGTTGATAGCCTTGACGACGCGCATCATCTCTTCGTTTTCGATGACGACCTGGGTGGTGCCGTAGAAATCGCGCACGACGACGAAAGCGAAGTTATTGCCGACCTCGCGCACGTTTTCCATCCAGCCGACGATCTTGACCTTCTGACCGACATGCTCGATGCGCAGCTCGTTGCAGGTATGGGTACGGGACTGTGTCATATTCTGATCTTCCTTTACGTATAAGACTTCTTTATGAGTGTGGAGTTAGGAGTTTGGAGTGTGGAGTTGCAGTAACTCTCTAACTCCAAACTCCTGATTCCAAACTCCAAACTATTCCTTTATCACGCTGCCGGAGTTCATCGCGGCAACCTTCGCGGCGATGTGCGCGGCGGCCTCGCTCGGGCTGAGCTTGACCTGCTCACCGGTCCGCATGTCCTTGACGGACAGGACGCCCTCGTTGACCTCGTCCTCGCCGATGAGGACGGCGAAGGGCACCTGGATCTTGTCGGCGTAGCTCATCTTGGCCTTGAACTTTTTCTTCTCGCCGTAGAGCTGGGTGCGGATGCCCGCGTTACGGAGCGCGGTGGCGGCGGAAACAGCGAAGCTCATGTCCTCCGTCATCGGCAGCACCAGGGCGTCGCAGGGGGCGGTAATGAGCTCGTCGGAGAGAAGGCCCTGTTCGTTCAGTACATAGAAAAGCCGCGTCAGGCCGATGGAGATTCCGACGCCGGGAAGCTGCTTGTCGGTGTAGTACTCGGCGAGGTTGTCGTAGCGCCCGCCGGAGCAGACCGAGCCGATCTCCGGGTGGTCGGTCATGACGGTCTCGTACACCGTGCCGGTGTAGTAGTCGAGGCCGCGGGCGATGGTGAGGTCGACGGCGAAGTTTTCCTCCGGCACGCCGAAGTCCCTGAGGTACTTCGTCACGGCGATGAGCTCCTCCAACCCTTCGTCGAAGGTGGGGTCCATGCCGCGGTAGCGCTCCAGAGCCTCGATGACCTCGGCGTTGGTGCCGCAGATGGCCATGAAGTCCAGGACGTTCTCCGCCTTGCAGGGCAGCATCTTCACCTCGTCAATGAGAAGCTGGCGCACCTTCTCTGCGCCGATCTTGTCGAGCTTGTCCACCGTGCGCATGATCTCGCCCGCCTTCTCGCTCATGCCGTTCATGGCGTAGAAGCCGTTTAAGAGCTTGCGGTTGTTGACGCGGATCTTGAAGCGCGTGATACCTAAGCTTTTGAAGGTGTTGTAGATGATGGCGGGGATCTCGGCCTCATTCAGGATGTCGAGCCTGCCGTCGCCGATGACGTCGATGTCGGCCTGGTAAAACTCGCGGAAGCGCCCGCGCTGGGCGCGCTCGCCCCGGTAGACCTTGCCGATCTGGTAGCGGCGGAAGGGGAAGGCGAGCTCGGAATAATGCCCGGCAACATACTTTGCAAGCGGGACGGTGAGGTCAAAGCGCAGCGCCAGATCGCTGTCGCCCTTAGAGAAGCGGTAGATCTGCTTCTCGGTCTCGCCGCCGCCCTTGGCAAGCAGCACCTCCGCCGACTCGATGATGGGGGTGTCGAGGGGGGTGAAGCCGTATAGGGCGTAGCTTTCGCGCAGGACCTGCATCATGCGCTCCATCTTCTGCTGCTGTGCGGGCAGCAGCTCCATAAAGCCGGACAGCGTCCGGGGGGATACTTTCGGCATAAGAGTGTTTCCTTTCAGTGCTTTTGCGGGTTGACGATGTTGCGCCAGTCGAGATCGCCGCGACGCAGGCCCTGCACCAGCACCTCCGCCGTGGCGGCGTTGGTGGCAAAGGGGATCTGATACTGATCGCACAGGCGCTCGATCTTGTTGATGTCGTCAAAGCCCTTGGGGTTGGTCGGGTCGCAGAAGAAGAGGACCAGGTCGATCTCGTTGAAGGAGATGCGCGCCCCGATCTGCTGGGCTCCGCCCTGTTCGGCGTGGAGATAGAGGGTGATGGGCAGGCCCGTCGCCTCCGCCACGAGCTTGCCCGTGACGTGCGTCGCGCAAAGGGAGTGTTCCGCCAGAATGCCGCAGTAGGCGATGCAGAACTGGACCATCAGTTCTTTTTTTCTGTCGTGTGCCATCAATGCAATGTTCATCCGAATTCTCCGTTTCTCATTCATTCATCAGACTTTTTCTGTTCTAATCGCTTTATTATATACACTCTCCGAGGAAACTTCAATACGGATTTTCCAATAAAAGCAATTTTTTGTGCGTGAGATTATTGATTGCCGTCCGTTTCGGGGTTCTCCTGTTCGCTCACCGCCTGCAAGGGCCGGATGTCGAGCATGCGCCACAGGCTGCCCGCGGACAGAAAGCGCGTGTAGAAATCCGGGATCACGCGGTGGGCGACCGGGGTGAGATCGGTGCTGCCCCGGACGGGCTTGACCAGCAGATTGGCCTTCACGCCCCGGATGCTGTAGTCGCTCCGGATCTCCTCATACCCGAAGCGCTTGAAGAACCTGCGCAGCTTTTTGAGCCGGTCGGGGTCCGGGTCGTCAAACTCGCTAAGCTCGGCGATGATGCCCTGGCTGTCTGCATAGCGGCGGTTTATCTCCCGCATAAGCTGGATGCCGAAGCCGCGGCCCCGGAACCAGGGCATGACGGCAAAGTACTTGAGGTCCACATAGCCGTAGAGGCTTTTGGTCAGCACGACGGCATAACCCGCGTCGATGCCGCTTTCCTCATCCCTGAGGAGCAGGAAGTCGATGCTGCCGTTGGAGATCCCCAGGTGCATGGGGATCCGGCCGATCAGCTCCTCGGAGTCAAAATCGGTCTCCAGCACGGGATAATAGCGCTGCATCTCCCGATGCCCGGCCCTTATTAGTTTCAGCATAAATGAACGTCCTTCCTCTCATTTGATATGCGGAGAGTTTGGCATAGTGTGGAGTGCGGAGCTGTCGTTTCTTTTTAACTCCAAACTCCTAACTCCACACTCCACACTGAATTACAGCGCCTGCGCTTTACAGAGCTTGGCGTACTCGCCGTCTTTTGCGATCAGCTCTTCGTGCGTGCCGGTCTCGACGATCCGGCCGTCCTCCACCACTGCGATCCTGTCGGCGTTTCGCACGGTCGAGAGGCGGTGGGCGATGATGATACTGGAGCGGCCGCGGCTCAGCTCGTCCAGCGAAGCCTGGATGCGCTGCTCGGTCACGGTGTCGAGGGCCGAGGTGGCCTCGTCCAGTATCAAAATCTTCGGGTTTTTGAGGAAGACCCGCGCGATGGCGACCCTCTGTTTCTGCCCGCCGGAGAGCATCACGCCGCGCTCGCCGATATAGCTGTCGTAGCCGTTCGGCATACGGAGGATCTCGTCGTGGATCTCGGCGCGCTTTGCCGCCTCCTCGATCTCGGCGTCGGTGGCATCGGGCCTGCCGTAGCGGATGTTCTCACGGATGGTGTCGGCAAAGAGGAAGACCTCCTGCGCTATCACGCCGATGTTGCGCCTGAGGCTCTGCTGCGTGACACTGCGCACATCCTGTCCGTCCACCAGCACCGCGCCCTCCGTCACGTCGTAGAAGCGGGGCAGAAGATTGGAGAGCGTGGTCTTGCCGCTGCCGGAGGGGCCGACCAGGGCCAGGCTCTCGCCGGGCCTGAGTTCGAGATCGATGTTTCGCAGGATGACCCTGCCGTTATAGTAAGCAAAGCTCACATCCCGGTACTGAACCTCCCCGCGCACCGGGCCGAGCTCTTTGGCGTCGGGCGCGTCGGTGATGTCGGGCCTGGTGTTCATGATCTGCAGAAAGCGGGAAAAGCCCGCCATGCCCTGCATGTACTGTTCGGAAAACTGGCTGAGGCGGCGGATGGGATTGACAAAGGTGGTGATATAGAGGGAGAAGGTGATGAGGTCCACGTAGTCAAGCTCCCCGCCCATGATGAGAAGCCCGCCCACCGCGATGACCACCACCTGGGCGATGCCGGAGGAAAACTCCATCCCGCTCTGAAAGCCCGCCATGGCACGGTAGTACTCCACCTTCGCGCCGCGAAAGAGGTCGTTTGCGCTGTCGAATTTTCTTAGCTCCGCGTCCTCGTTTGCGAAGGCCTTGGCGGTGCGGATGCCGGAGATGCTCGATTCGATGGCGGAGAAGATCTCGCCGGTCTTGCGCTTGACCTCGAGATTGGCCCGCCGCATGCGCACACGCTGGCTGAGGGTAAACCATATGCACACCGTGAGCACCAGCAGCAGCGCGAGGGCAAGCCGCCAGTTGATGGTGAGCATGACGATCATGGAGCCCAAAAAGGTCAGGCCGCAGATCAGCAGGTTTTCCGGCCCGTGGTGGCTCAGCTCCGTCACGTCAAAGAGGTCGGAGGTGATGTGGCTCATGAGGACGCCCGTGCGGTTTCGGTCATAGAAGGAGAAGCTCAGCTCCTGCATGTGTGTGAAGAGGTCGCGGCGCATGTCGTACTCGGTCAGCACACCCATGCGGTGGCCGAAGACCACGACGATGTAGTTGAGCGCGGCCTTGAGCACATAGGCCGCCGCCATGACCGCCATGACCGCGAAGAAGGCGGCGTAGCGCTTGTCGGGCAGAAGCCGGTACATGGAAAGGCGCGAGACGTAGGGGAACAGAAGGTCCACCAGCGCGATCGCCACCGAGCAGCCCATATCCAGCGCAAAAAGCCCCCGGTGCCGCGCGATATACTGCGCAAAGATTTTCAGCGGCGGAGCTTTATAGTTGATTTCGTGATTCATGGGGGATCACCCTTATATCCAGTGTGGAGTTTTGAGTGTGGAGTGTGGAGTTATGGTGTCCGCTTCGCGGACAAATCTAAACGATCGCGAATCGATATCTCAACTCCAAACTCCTAACTCCAAACTCCAAACTCCTAACTCATACAAACTTTTCCCGCTCCATGACCGCGAGCTCGTCGCAGCGGTTGTTGTATTCGTTGTCCGCGTGGCCCTTGACCCAGTGATAGTGCATCTCGTGCTGGCTCGTGAGGTTTAAGAGCATCTCCCAGAGATCGGGGTTGAGGGCGGGCTTTTTGTCGGACTTGATCCAGCCCTTTTTGCGCCAGCCCCAGGCCCAGCCCTTTTCCAGGGCGTCGATGACATACTTGGAGTCGGAGTAGAGCTCGACGGCGCATTTTTCCCGCAGACACAGCAGGGCAGAGATCACCGCGGTCAGCTCCATGCGGTTGTTGGTGGTCATAGCCTCGCCGCCGGAGATGCACTTCTCCGCGCCGTTGTAGCGCAGGATGGCCCCCCAGCCGCCCGGCCCGGGGTTGCCGCTGCAGGCGCCGTCTGTATAGATTTCAACAGTTTTCATAGAATTTTCTTCCTTATAAGCTCCCTTTCGAAAAAGGGAGCTGTCAGAGGATTAGTGGTAATCCTCCGGGATGTCCATTTTCTCGTACTTCTCCCGCAGGATTTTATACTCGTCCCTGTCAATCAGTCCGTTCTTATAAAAGCCCTCCACCTGCTCGAGATACTTCTCCCTGCCGGTGCGGTGGGCGCAGGTGACGACCTCCTCTGCCTCGTCTTTGTGCTGAAGGACGCGGGCGGGCTGCCTCGACTTCACCGCCGTGGGCTGGGGGAAGGGGCGGTGGAGTTCGACTTTGGACTGCTTTTTCTCGCCGCTGCTGCGCGTCTTTACCCTGGCAAGCGTGATGACGACGGCGGCAAAAAACGCGGTGAACGCGATGCCGATGAAAACGGGGACCATCACATTCGGGTCAAAATCCCCGGAGAGATCCCCGGCAAGGTTGTAGATCATGATCACCAAAAGAATGATCACCCAGATCACAACAGAGCCCTTGCTCGCCTGCCGTTTGTTGTTCATGTTCCGCACCTCCCGCTATAACTCCAAACTCCTAACTCCACACTCCAAACTGAAATCAGTCTTCTTCTCCGCTTTCGGTTTCGCTTTCGGCCGTCTCTTCCGTCCCGTCCTCGCTGGCGGCCTTTTCGGTGCACTCGATGGAGATGACGCGGCTGCCCTCGATGAGGCGCATGATGCGCACGCCCTGGGTAGCTCTCGACAGCAGGCTCACATGCTCCACCGCCATGCGGATAATGGTGGCGTCATCGGTGATGACCAGCAGGTCCTCCTCCCCGCGCACGATCTTCACGTCCGCGATGAGACCGGTCTTGTCGGTGCAGTTGTAGTTTTTCACGCCGATGCCGCCGCGGCCCTTGACCGCGTACTCCTCCAAAGCGGTGCGCTTGCCGTAGCCCTTTTCGGTGACGGTGAGCACGGCGCCGCCCTGCTCGCTGGAGCCCGCGCCGATGACGTAGTCACCGTCACGCAGGCGAATGCCGCGCACGCCCACGGCCATGCGGCCCATGGCGCGCACGTCGGTCTCCTCAAAGCAGACGGCCATACCGTTTCTCGTGGCGATAAAGATATTCTCATGTCCCGTGGTGGGGAGAACGGAGATGAGCTCGTCCCCCTCGTCCAGCGTGATGGCCCTCAGGCCGTTGGAGCGGATGTTGCGGAGCGCGGTCTGCTCGACACGCTTGACGGTGCCGTTTCTGGTGACGAAGAAGAGATAGCTTTCCTCCTCCATGCCGCGGCCTCTTATCATGGCGCTGACCTTTTCGGGGTTCTCGCCGCCCTCCACGGGGATGATGTTGATGATATTGGTGCCCTTGGCGCTTCTGCCCGCCTCGGGGATGTTGTAGCCCTTCTTGATAAAGACGCGGCCCTTTGTGGTGAAGAAGAGGATATAGTCGTGGGTGGAGGCGGTAAAGACGGTGCTCACATAATCCTCGTCCTTCGTCGCCATGGCGCGAATGCCCCTGCCGCCGCGGCCCTGGGCGCGGTACTCGCTCACGGGCGTGCGCTTGATGTAGCCGCCGTGGGTGAGTGTGTAGACGCACTGCTCCTCCTCGATAAGATCCTCGATGTCGATCTCGTCGGCCACGTCCTGAATCTCGGTGAGGCGGTCGTTGCCGTACTTGTCCCGGAGGGCGATGAGCTCGTCCTTGAGTACCGCCTTGACTTTCTCGGGGTCTGCCAGCAGCTCCTGGTAATAAGCGATGCGCTCCTCAAGCTCCTTGTACTCGTTTTCAAGCTTCTCGCGGTTGAGGCCTTGCAGGGCAATGAGGCGCATGTCGCAGATGGCCTGGGCCTGCACGTCGTCGAGACCGAAGCGCTCCATCAGTCTCTGTTTGGCGTTGTCGTAGCTTGTGCGGATGATGTGGATAACCTCGTCGATATTGTCCTGAGCGATGAGCAGGCCCTCCAGCAGGTGGGCGCGCTCCTGTGCCTTGCGGAGATCAAACTTGGTGCGCCGGACGATGATTTCCTCCTGGAAGGTCAGGTACTCGTCCAGGATGTGGCGCAGGGAGAGGATGCGCGGCTGGGTCTGGTTATTGACCAGCGCCAGCATGTTGATGGAAAAGCTCGACTGCATGGCGGTCTGGGCGAAGAGCCGGTTCAGGACCACCTGGGGATTGGCGTCGCGCTTTAGCTCAATGACCATGCGCATGCCGTTGCGGTCGGTCTCGTCGCGCAGGTCGGAGATGCCCTCGAGGCGCTTTTCATGCACCTGGTCGGCGATATTCTTGATGAGCTGGCGCTTGTTGACCTGGTAGGGAAGCTCGGTCACGATGATGCGGGTGCGGCCCTGGCCGAACTCCTCAAACTCTGCGCGGGCTCTTACGATGATCTTGCCGCGGCCGGTCAGATACGCCTGGCGTATGCCGCTGCGGCCCATGATGATGCCCTTCGTGGGGAAGTCCGGGCCGGTGATGTGCTGCATCAGATCGGAGAGCGTGGCCTCGGGGTTGTCCAGCACCTCGACGCAGGCGTTGATGACCTCGCGCAGATTGTGGGGCGGGATGTTGGTGGCCATGCCGACGGCGATGCCGCTTGATCCGTTGACCAGAAGGTTCGGGAACTTGGACGGCAGCACGCGGGGTTCCTTGCGGGTCTCGTCAAAGTTGGGGTCCCAGTCCACCGTCTCCTTGTCGATGTCGCGCAGCATCTCGTTGGAGATTTTGGAAAGCCGCGCCTCGGTGTAACGGTAGGCGGCGGGGGGGTCGCCGTCGACGGAGCCGAAGTTGCCGTGGCCGTCGATGAGCATTTCGCGCATGGAAAAGCTCTGGGCCAGGCGCACCATTGCGTCATAGACGGAGGCGTCGCCGTGGGGGTGGTAACGGCCCAGCACGTCGCCGACGCAGGTGGCGGACTTCTTAAAGGGCTTGTCGGCGGTCAGGCCGTCCTCGTAGAGCGTATAGAGGATGCGCCGGTGCACGGGCTTGAGTCCGTCGCGCACGTCCGGCAGAGCGCGCCCGACAATGACCGACATGGCGTAGTCGATGTAGCTTGTCTGCATTTCGCCGACAAGCTCGGATTCGGTAATGACCTGATTCGGGAACGCAATGTCCTCAGGCTTGTAATCTCGTTTATGTGCCAAAACTGTTTCCTCCTAAGAGGTTATTTTCAGAATGTAGGGGCCGACGCCCTCGGCGGCCCGTTTTTTGTCATATTGCGGGTACATTCATTTGTACCATGAGGTCAAAACGTATATTTTCTGTATTTGCCCAGGTTTTTTCTATATATACGTTTCAATGCGCGGGCCGCCGAGGGCGTCGGCCCCTACAAAATCAACCGGGGTTTTTTCTCAAATGTCCAGATTCACGACATACTTTGCGTTCTGCTCGATCCACTCACGGCGCGGTTCCACGTCCTCGCCCATCAAAATGGTGAAGACCTGGTCGGCCTCGATGGCGTCATTGAGCGTGATGCGGCGCAGGGTGCGGGTCTCCGGGTCCATGGTGGTCTCCCACAGCTCGTGGGGGTCCATCTCGCCGAGACCTTTGAAGCGTGAGATATCCACCTTCGCGTTCTGGTTGTCGGCTCTGAGCTCGGCGGAGATCTTGTCGCGCTCCTCGTCGGAGTAGGCCACCTTCTGGGTTTTTCCGCGCGTCAGTTTATACAGCGGCGGTACAGCCGAATACACATAGCCGCGCTCGATGAGCGGGCGCATGTAGCGGAAGAAGAAGGTCAGCAGCAGCGTGCGGATATGGCTGCCGTCCACATCGGCATCGGCCATGATGATGATTTTGTGATACCGCAGCTTCTCGATATTGAACTCATCCCCGATGCCGGCGCCGAGGGCGACAATGAGCGGATAGAGTTTGTCATTGCCGTAGATCTTGTCGGCGCGCGCCTTCTCGACGTTGAGCATCTTGCCCCACATGGCGAGGATGGCCTGGAAGCGGGAGTCGCGGCCCTGGATGGCGGAGCCTGCGGCGCTGTCGCCCTCGACGATGTAGATCTCGCAGAGGGAGGGGTCACGCTCGTTGCAGTCCTGGAGCTTGTCGGGCATCTGGCCGGATTCAAGTCCGGTCTTGCGGCGCACGGAATCTCTTGCCTTGCGTGCCGCTTCTCTTGCCCTGTTTGCCATGAGGGCCTTGTCCAGGATGGCCTTGGCGACCTGGGGGTGCTCCTCAAAGTAGGTGGTGAGCTGGTCGTTGACCAGATTGTCCACCAGCGTTCTGATATAGGCGTTGCCGAGCTTCTGTTTGGTCTGGCCTTCGAACTGCGCCTCGGGGAGTTTTACGCTGATGACCGCCGAAATGCCCTCGCGCACATCGTCGCCGGAGACCTTGTCGTCGCCCTTAATGATGTTGTTTTTCTGTCCGTAGGCGTTGATTACGCGCGTCAGCGCCGTCTTGAAGCCGGTCTCGTGCATGCCGCCCTCGGGGGTGTGGATGTCGTTTGCAAACGATACCAGCGTATCCTTGAAGTCGTCGTTATACTGCAGCGCGATCTCGGCCACGGCGTCGCCCTTCTCGCCGGAGATGTAGATGACATCCTCGTGGATGGGGTTTTTGTGGCGGTTTAAGTAGCGCACGAACTCGCGGATGCCGCCCTCATAGCGGAAGCGCTGGCTCTGCTCCTGACCCTCGCGCTTATCCTCAATCGTGATGGCGAGACCCGCGTTCAAAAATGCCTGCTCACGCATGCGCCTGCGCAGGATGTCATAGTCGTAGACCGTCTCATCGAACATCTCGGGATCGGGCTTGAATCTGACGGTGGTGCCGGTCTCGTCGGTCTCGCCGATGACGTGGATATGGTCGACAATGTCACCGCGGGAAAACTTCATGGCGTGGACCTTGCCGTCTTTGCGGACCTCGACCTCCAGCCATTCCGACAGAGCGTTGACGACGGAGGCGCCCACGCCGTGCAGGCCGCCGGAGACCTTGTAGCCCCCGCCGCCGAATTTGCCGCCCGCGTGCAGCACGGTGAAGACGACCTCGAGCGCGGATTTTCCGGTCTGCTCCTGGATATCCACGGGGATACCGCGGCCGTTATCCGAGACGCGGATGATGTCGCCGGGCTCGATGACGACTTCGATATGGGTGCAGTAGCCCGCGAGGGCCTCGTCGATGGAGTTATCCACGATCTCATACACCAGATGGTGCAGGCCCGAGGATGAGGTCGAGCCGATGTACATGCCCGGCCGTTTGCGCACCGCCTCCAGGCCCTCGAGGACCTGGATCTGCGAGGCGTCATATTCCTGTGTGACTTTTTCAATGTTGTCTGACATATAACTCTCCTATATTCCGTGCGGAGTTTGGAGTGTGAAGTTTGGAGTTATGGCACCTTAGGTGAAAGTTTATAATTGTACACAAAGCGGACAATTCAACTCCAAACTCATAACTCCACACTTCTCTTCAAAAGTGTTGCGGTGTTCATCTGGCTGAGGACCAGCTTTCTTTTCCCGCCGCCCTCGATCACCACAAACGATCTCGGGATATCCTCGGCGGCGTTTTCGACCTGGCCAGCCTTTTCGCAGGCGCTCAGGTATTTTCGCGTCAGGTGGGACTGGCTCGTGATGTCCAGGTCAAAGACCCCCACGATCTCGTCCGTCCTTGCCACCGCGCCTTTTCCCAGGTGCAGATATTTCACCGGATGCGTCCCCCTTCAACGAACAGCACCCGACCGCCTGTGCGCTTTGAGATGCCCTCATCCTCGCAGCAGGTGATGAGGGTCTGGCCGCCGCCGATGCGGTTCAAGACAAACTCCTGCCGTCTCTGGTCAAGCTCCGACAGCACATCGTCCAAAAGCAGGATCGGATATTCCCCGGTCTCCTTCAAAAAAATCTCGCGCTCGGCAAGCTTTAACGACAGGGCCGCGGTCCTGGTCTGGCCCTGGGAGGCAAAGGAGCGGGCGTTTTTGCCGTTGACGCTGATCTCCAGATCATCCTTGTGCGCGCCCGTGAGGCACTGGGCGCTGTCGAGCTCCGCCTGACGGTGGCGCTCCTGGTGGTCGCAGATATCGTAATAGATTTCCTTGGCCGAGGCAAAGGGATCGCGCACGGTGCTCACCGTCTTATAGGCGATTTCCAGCTCCTCCAGGCCGTCGGAGAAGTCCCGGTGGATGGGCGCCGCGGCCTCCTGCAGTCTTTGGGAGAAGGCGGCGCGGTAGCGTATGAGCTGGGCGGAGGCGCGCGCCATGCCGTCGGAAAACTCGTCCAGCGTGTCGAGCAGACTCGGCTTGTCTCGCCAGTCCTTCAAAATCCGTGTCTTGTTCTCGTAGAGCTTGTTGAAGTCTGACAGGATCTCCGCGTACCGGGGCCGGATCTGACTGATGGCGTTGTCCATGAGCTTACGCCTGACCGCCGCGCCCTCCTTGATGAGGTTTAAGTCGTCCGGGCAGAAGAGCACGGCGTTGACCGTGTCTGAAAGCTCCCCGGCGTTTTTCTTCACGGAATTGACCAGGATGCGCTTGGGCCTGCCAGGGCTCAGGCGGAGGTTCACCGTCTGCTCCCGTCCGTGGCTGTACACGTCCGCGAGGATGTCCGCCCCATCGGCTCCGAAGCTCACCAGCTCCCGGTCAAACCTTGTGCGGAAGCTCTTTCCCATGGCGAGCATGTACACCGCCTCCAGGAGATTGGTCTTCCCCTGGGCGTTCGGCCCGCAGATGACGTTGGTTCCGGCGTCGAAGTCGGCGGTCTCAAAGTCGTAGTTGCGAAAGCCATTCAAGGCAATACGGCGAACGATCATGCCTTTGTCACTTCGAGCACGGTGCCCTGAAAGTCCACCTTGTCGCCGGGATAGATTTTCTTTCCGCGCATGGTACAGGTCTCGCCGTTGACGCCCACGAGCCCGTCGGCAATGACCATCTTGGCCTCGCCCCCGGTCCCGACAAGCGCGGAAAATTTCAAAAGCGCGTCAAGCTTGATAAACTCGGTCGTGATTTCGATTCGTTCCATAACTCCAAACTCCTAACTCCACACTCCAAACTGATTCAGGCGTGCAGCCTGACCGGCAGCACCATGTACGTAAAGTCCTCGCTGCCGTCGGCGGCCTTGATGATGCAGGGGGAGGAGGCGGTGTTGACGCAGAGCTTGAGCTCGTCGCAGCCGGCGGCCTTGAGGGCGTCCTTCATGTAGCGGTCGTTGAAGCCGATGAGCAGCCCCTCTCCGTTGCCCTCGCAGGTACAGACATCCTCGGCCCGGCCGATGGGGGTCACGCACAGGCAGTCGATGGTGCCGTCATTGACCGTCATACGCACGGGGCTTGAGTTCTTCTCACTGACAATGAGGGACACGCGGTCAATGGATGCCATGAACTCCGCGCGGTCCACCTTGATCTCATATTTGAACGCGTCCGGTATTGAGCGGCGGTAATTCAAAAACTCGCCCTCGAGCCGTCTTGTGACGACCACGGTGTCGCCGATCTCAAAGGAGATGTGCTTCTGACCGAGGGAGATGGAGACCTCGCCCTCCTCCTCGTCGGTGCAGATTTTTTCCACATCGCTCAGCGCGCTGCCGGGCACAACGAAGGTGCAGTTTTCGAGCTTGGAGTTATCCAGCTTCTCGGTACGCCTTGCCAGACGGTAGCCGTCCACGGACACCAGCGTCAGCCGGTCCTCCTCGACCTCGAAAAGAGTGCCGGTATAGATGGGACGCACCTCGTCGGTGGAGACGGCAAAGATCGTCTTGTTGATCATGTCCTTCAGGACGCGCTGAGGCAGGCGCATGGAGTTGACTGCGTCGAAGCTCGGCAGCTCCGGGTAATCTTCCGCGCTGATGCCGAGGATGTTGAACTGGCTCTTGCCGCAGCGGACGGAGATATTGTCCTTCTCGTCGGTGGAGACGGTGACGATGCCGTCGGGCAGGCGGCGGATCATCTCGCCGAAGAAGCGCGCGCCTACAACGATGACGCCGCGCTGGGAGATATCGGCATCGACGGCGGTAACGATGCCCTTTTTGAGATCGTAGCCCTTGACGGTGAGTTTATCCTCACAGCTGATTTGCAGGCCCTCCAGAGCGGGGATGGGGCTTTTGGAGGCGGCGGCGCGGGAGGCGATGTTGCAGGCTCCCTGCAGCAGATATTTCTCACAGCTGAATTTCATGTAGTAACCTCCGTTAAAAAAAGTGAAAAGTGAAAAGTGGAAAGTGGAGATTTCATGTCGCTTAGAATCAGAACGAGATTTTTCTCCAGGCTTCCTTTTCGCGGTTTGAAAAGAAAAATATTTTTCTGTATAGAAATAAATATATAATTTTTTAGTAGCAATAGTAGTAAGCAAAAAAATTGTGGAAAAGAGGCTCAAGACCGCATGAGAGCTGGATTTCGTTTGTGGACAAAATTGTGAAGAAATATGTGGTTTTCAACTGCCCCTGTGGGCTCAAAATCTTTCCACATTTGTCTTTTAACATTTCAACAGGAAAATGTTAAAAAGTAAATGTGTCAGTTTTGCGGATGGATTGAAAGACAAAGCAGAAATATCTGGCTTACATTTAGAAAATTATCCATATTTCCACTTTTAATAAATCACTCTCTCTCACTGGAATTGATGTTTGAAGTGATGTCACGCACCACGATGCCCGTGTGCTGGTCGGTGTGGAGAAGGTTTTCCACCTTGCGGATGGAGCTTAATACCGTTGCGTGGTTTCGGCCCTCATACATCTCGCCGATAGACTGGAGCGAGAGATTGGTAAGTGTGCGGATGAGGTACATGGAGATCTGACGCGCCATGGCGACATTCTTGGAGCGGCTCTGGCCCCGCAGCTCCGACTCCTCAATCTGAAAGTACCGGGCAGTTTCGCGGATGATGATCTCGGGCGTGGGGGTGTAGATTCCCTCCTTGATGACGTCTTTGATCGCGCGTTTTACCGAGTCGATGTCAATGATCTCATTTAAAATTTCCTTATAGGCCGTGAGCTTCTTAACTACGCCTTCGAGCCTTCGGATATTGTCGGTGATGTTGTCGGCAATGTAGGCCACCGCGTCGTCGGAGAGCATGAGGCCGAGCTGGGCGGCCTTATTACGGGTAATGGCCATGCGCGTTTCCAGATCGGGCGGCTGGATATCCGCCATCAGGCCCCACTCAAAGCGGGTGCGAAGGCGGTCGTCGAGGGTAGCCATCTCCTGGGGCGGCCGGTCGGAGGTGATGACGATCTGATTGCCGGCCTCGTAGATGCTGTTGAAGGTGTGGAAGAACTCGTTCTGTGTCTGCTGCTTGCCGGCAATGAACTGAATATCGTCCACGAGGAACAGGTCCACATTGCGGTACTTATTGTGAAAGTCCTCGGTGGTGCCGTTTTTGATGGCGCGCACGAGCTGATTGGTAAACTCGTCGCCCTTGATGTAGACGATGCGCTTTCTTGGATCTCGCTGCTGGATGGCGTTGCCGATAGCCAGCAGAAGGTGGGTCTTGCCGAGGCCGGAGTGGCCGTAGATAAAGAGGGGATTATAGGTCTTGCCCGGATTGTCCGACACCGCCACGGCGGCGGCGTGGGCGAAGCGGTTGGAGTTGCCGACGATGAAGTGGTCAAAGGTGTAGCCCGCCATTTCCGGCAGGGCGTTGGCACTGTCCTTGCCGCTGGGAAGATCGTCTCCCTCGGTCAGTACGATCACCTCAAAGTCCGAGGCAAACAGATCATAGAGCGCGGCCTTGATGCGGTCGCTGAAGCGCTTGGTGATGATCTCCTGCTTAAATTCCGAGCTGGTCAGCAGCACCAGGCGGCAGTCGTCCAGCTCCAGCGGGACACAGTCGAGAAACCAGGTATCCATGGCTGTGGGCGTCAGCTGCGTGGCCAGGATGTCCAGCACCTTCTGCCATATATCCTTGACGGAATTCATGATCTTTACCCCCTCCGGCGCGCATTTTTCTAACCATTCTATTATAGCATACACAGGAATAGCTTTCAAGGATTTCCCCACTCTTTTTTGAAGAATTAAATTATAATAATGTAGATATGCAAAAAGAGAACAGTGCTGCGCGGTATTCTTTTGCGGGAATGTTTCATGTGAAACGTTTTTGATGAGTGTGGAGTTTGGACAGTGAAAAAAGAGTCCCAGTTTTCAGCAGCATCCTGTTGAATTATGGAACAGTATATATTATAATCATAGCTGCCATAGCTGCATTTTCTGACAAGCAGAAGGAGGGCATCCCATGCAGACGAGTATCTTTGAGATCGCGAAGCGCTGCGGCGTCTCTCCTGGGATCGTGAGCCGGGTTCTGGGCACATACCGTTCGGAGATCAGCGACGAGACCCGTGATCTGGTTTTGCGCACGGCGAGGGAGCTCAGCTATGAGCCGTCGCCCCATACGCATAAACTGGGCGTGCTGTTTATGGATGAAAGCGCCAAGGGCCTGACGCATCCCTTTTTTGCCTCGGTTCTGGATGCCTTCAAGATCGCGGCGGAGGAGCGGGGCTACGATGTGACCTTCATCAACCAGCGCATCGGCGGCCAGGAGCTGAGCTATACGGCCTACAGCCAGTACCGTAATCTTGCGGGGGTGTGCATCGCCTGTGTGGATTTCACCGATCCGCAGGTCAGTGAGCTTGTAGCCAGCGGCATCCCATGCGTCACGGTCGACCACCTGTTCAAGAAGACCCCGGCCGTGATTTCGGACAACGAAATGGGTGTACAGAAGCTGGTGGAATACGCAATCTCCATGGGGCATCAGAAGATCGCCTTCATACATGGGCATAATAACTCCGTCGTGACACGTACGCGCATCAAGCAATTTTACCAGACCATGGAGTTTTACAAGCTTCCGGTGCCGGAGAACTATGTGCGCGCGGGACTCTACAGCGACATTGCGCTTTCAAGAAAGCTGGTGCTGGAGCTGCTGGATCTGGAGGAAAGGCCGAGCTGCATCCTGCTGCCGGATGATCTGTGCTATTTCGCGGCGCAGGAAGCTGCCGCATCACGAGGACTCAGGATCCCGCAGGATATCTCCTTTATGGGCTACGACGGCATCTCCATCACCCAGGCCATCCACCCGCGGCTTACCACCATCCGTCAGAGGAGCGAGAAGATCGGCGAGGCTGCGGCGACAAGGCTTATCAACATGATCGAAAATCCCGCCGAAAAATCCCGCGTGCCGACTATCGTCCCGACGGAGCTGATCGAAGGCGAAAGCGTCAGCAACAGAAAGTAAAATAACGAAAAGAAGCCATAATAAAAAGTGGAAGGTGAAGACACGAATATCTTCACTTTCCACTTTTCACTTTTTGCTATTTGCTTTCTGATTTAGAAGTCCGCGTTTCCTGTTGTTCTGGGGTGCAGCTCCACGTCGCGGATATTCGACACGCCGGTGAGGTACATGACCATGCGCTCAAAGCCGAGGCCGTAGCCCGCGTGGCGGCACGAGCCGTAACGGCGCAGGTCCAGATACCACCAGTAGTCCTCCTTGTTGAGGCCCAGCTCGTCCATTCGGGCTTCCAGCACGTCCAGGCGCTCCTCACGCTGGCTGCCGCCGATGATCTCGCCCACGCCGGGCACAAGGCAGTCCGCCGCCGCGACGGTCTTGCCGTCGTCGTTTAAGCGCATGTAGAAGGCCTTAATGTCTTTCGGATAGTCCGTTACGAAGATCGGTTTATTAAAAACATGCTCGGTAAGATAGCGTTCGTGCTCGGTCTGGAGGTCGATGCCCCATTCGACCGGGTAGTCGAACTTCTGGCCGCTATTCTTGAGGATGTCGACGGCCTCGGTGTAGCTGATGCGGCCGAAGTCGTTGGAGACCACGTTGTGGAGCCTGTCCAGCAGGCCCTTGTCGACAAAGGCGTTGAAAAACTCCATCTCCTGCGGGCAGCGCTCGAGGGTGCGGTTGATGATGTACTTAACCATGGCCTCGGCGGTGTCCATGTAATCGTTTAAGTCAGCGAAGGCCATTTCGGGCTCGATCATCCAGAACTCGGCCGCGTGGCGCTGGGTGTAGCTGACCTCGGCGCGGAAGGTGGGGCCGAAGGTGTAAACGTCGCCGAAGGCCATGGCAAAGTTCTCGGCATTGAGCTGACCGGAAACGGTGAGGTTTGTGGGCTTGCCGAAGAAGTCCTGGCTGTAGTCGACCTTGCCGTCCTCGGTGCGCGGAGGATCGTTCAGATCAAGCGTCGTGATTCGGAACATCTGGCCCGCACCCTCGGCATCGGAGCCGGTGATAATGGGGGTATGGACATAGACGAAGCCGCGCTGCTGGAAAAACTCATGCACCGCCTGGGCGGCCACGGAGCGCACGCGGAAGGTGGCAGAGAAGAGGTTGGTGCGCGGTCTGAGGTGCTGGATGGTGCGCAGGAACTCCACGCTGTGGCGCTTTTTCTGAAGGGGATAATCTGGTGTGGAAACGCCCTCGACCGTGATCTTGTCAGCCTTGAGCTCAAAGGGCTGCTTGGACTCGGGGGTGTTGACGAGCGTGCCGTGTACGATGAGAGCGGCGCCGACGTTCTGGTGGGCGATCTCGTCATAGTTTTCAAGCTTGCCGCGCTCGAACACGACCTGAAGGGACTTGAAGCAGCTGCCGTCGTTGAGCTCGATAAAGCCGAAGTTTTTCATATCGCGGACGGTTCTGACCCAGCCGCAGACGGTCATGGACTGGCCGTCAAAGGAGGCGGCATCGGCATAGATGCCGGAAATTTTCTGACGCTTCATGGGAATACTTCCTTTCCATGTGAAAAGCTTTCGTTCAAAAATGCCCTAATATTATATATAGAAAAGAACGTGATTGCAAGAACTTTCTTTCAGTGTGAAGTTAGGAGTGTGGAGTTTGAGAAAGCTGCTTAAACTCCACACTCCTAACTCATAACTCCAAACTGATTAAAAGATCAGCTTCACGGGGCAGTGGATGTTTCGGATCTCGATGTCCCTGTATTCGCCGCCGGCTTCGCCGTCGCGGGTCCAGGCCACGGGAGAGTCGAAGCGGAAACGGGCCTTCTTCGTATGAAGGATCAGGAGCTTGTCGCTGTCGAAGCGCTCGGAGAGCACAGAGCTGACAAGCTCGGCAAAGTTAGCCACGGTGCCGGGATCGCGTACCAGCACCAGCTCGCTCACGCCGTCCCCGAGACTAACCATCGTCTCAGGCAGACGCACAATGCCCGCAACGGACGTGGAGTTGGAGACGCTGCCGTAGAGGAGATTTCCTTCAAAGCTGCCGCCGTCGTATTCCACCACGGTGTGAATAGGCTCGATCTTCGGCAGCTGCTGCATACCCTGGAGAACATAGGCCAGATGGCCCAGCATCTTTTTCTGATCCTGGGGTGTGGCGTAGCTCACCTCGGTAAATGCGCCGAAGGCCGCGATATAAGCAAAGTAATCTTTTTCCCCGAAGCCGCCCACATCAAAGGGATGGGGCGTGCCGGTGAGGATGCGCTTTGCGGCTGCGACGGTGTCGTTTTTCGGCAGAGCCAATGTTGTTGCCACATCGTTTGCGGTACCCATGGGAAAATAGCCAACCGGGGGAGGATCATCCAGAGTCATCAGTCCCGCCAGAACCTCACTGAGCGTACCGTCGCCGCCGATGCAGGAGACGACGTCATACTGCGCGGCATACCGGGCAGCAAAACGGGTGGCGTCCCCGCGCCGGGCCGTAAAGAACAGCGTCGTGCGGTAGCCGCCCGCGGCGAGCACCTGCATCGCATCGCCGAAGCTGATGCGATAAGACCCGCGCCCGGCCATGGGGTTGATGATGAGCATTAGGGATCTATCCATAAAGCATCCTCGCTTTACAAGGTGTTATTTGCGATATACGGAATGTTGTTTCATTATAGCGAAAATCCTCGACAGAGTCAACTTTCAATAAAAAGCCAAAACCGGGATGTTTCCATCCCGGTTCATTAAACCATATTGTTGGCTCAGGCCAGCTCGTTGAGCTTGGTTGCCATCGCGGACTTCTTATGGGCTGCGTTGTTCTTGTGCAGCAGGCCCTTCGCGGCCGCGCGGTCGACTGTCTTAACAGCAACTTTATAGGCATTGACGGCATTATCCTTGTTGCCC
>CADBYZ010000029.1 GCA_902799075.1 Oscillospiraceae bacterium
CATGGACATACCGGTGAGCTTGCCGTTGAGCTCGGGGATGACCTTGCCGACAGCCTTGGCAGCGCCGGTGGAGGAGGGGATGATGTTGTTGTACAGGGAACGGGCGCCGCGCAGGTCCTTCTTCTTGGGGAAGCCGTCGACGATAGCCTGGGTGGCGGTGGAGGCGTGGACGGTGGTCATGAGGCCTTCGATAACGCCGAAGTTGTCATTGACGACCTTGGAGATGGGGGCCAGGCAGTTGGTGGTGCAGGAAGCGTTGGAAACGAACTGCATGTCGGGGGTGTACTTGTCCAGGTTGACGCCGCAGACGAACATGGGGGTGTCGTCCTTTGCGGGGCCGGACATGATGACGACCTTGGCGCCGGCATCGACATGAGCCTGGGCCTTCTCCTTGGTCAGGTAAACGCCGGTGCACTCGAGCACGTACTCAACACCGAGCTCGCCCCAGGGCAGCTGGGTAGCGTCGCGGTAGGCCTTGTCGGAGAGGATCTTGACGGTCTTGCCGTTGACGGTGATGGTGCTGTCCTCGTCGTTGCTGGAGACTTCGCCGTTGAAGCGGCCGTGGACGGAATCGTACTTCACGCAGTAAGCGACGTGGGAAGCGGGATGACCGGGAGCGCTGATGGCAACGACCTCGATATCGTCAGACTGGATAGCAGCGCGGAATGCCAGGGAGCCGATGCGGCCGAAACCATTGATGCCAACTTTGATCATGTTTTTTATCCTCCAATTATAAAGATAGTACAGAATCTGCCGACAAGACATCCTGCGCGCATGCGCGCGAAAAACGCCTGTCATAGCTTACTCATAATAACATATACTATTCTCAAAAATCAAGTTTAACTGCAAGGGAATTTGGTTCGGAACGTGACAAAGTTTTGCCGCAATCGCCCGATTATTTCGTGTAAGTATTGTTCATTTTGTATATATCTGCTATAATTACCCAAATCCGGGGTATTTTTGCCGGGTTCATATCTTGCTGTTATGGGAGGACGCCGTATGATCCAGATCTCTGCCGAGCTTCTTGCCCTCACCTCCGAGCCTGCCCTGCTCGTGCGGGGCGGCAGGCTTCTCTATGCCAACGACGCGGCCCGGGCGCTGCTGGGGCCGGACTGCCCGGACAAAAGCTTTGCCGCGCTTTTCGGGCGGGACATCGCCGGGATGCAGGCGCCCGCCTTTGTGGGCGAGGCGGAGGTCGCGGGCAGGCGCTTTCTCCTGCGCATCCGCTCGATGGAAGGCATGCGCGCGGTGTTCCTCTCCCCCTGTGAGGCGGCGGGGGAACTTTTGGGCGACAGCTTTCTCTACGCGCTGCGTTCGGAGCTTATGCAGCTGAACGTGAGCGTGCAGCTCATCCGCGCAAGGCTCGATCCGGTGGACGCCCAGAGCCTGCGGGCCCTGCGCGGCGTGATGCAGAGCCTCTACCGCGTCAACCGCACGCTGCAGAACCTCTCGGTCATCCGGGGCACGGAGCAGGGCACGCTCTTCTTCCGGCCCCAGCCGCTGGAGCTGTGCAGGCTCCTGCGCGATCTGCTGGACGCGGTGCGCCTGAACGTTCAGACGCCGGAGATCGTTTTCACCGCGCCGGAAAGTCTGCCCATCCACGGCGACCCGGAGCTTCTGGAGGCGCTGGTGCTGAACCTGCTGTCAAACTGCCTGCGCCATGCGGAGGGCTGCACAAGGGTGCGCATCTCCCTGCGCGGGGCGGGGGATCAGGTGATATTGTCCGTGGACGACGACGGCTGCGGCATCCCCGGCGACAGACTCCACACGGTGCTCGAGCGCTACCGTTACGGCGGCGCTCTTGCGGAGGCTGACCGCGGGCCGGGGCTCGGACTCACGGCGGCGCGGGAGATCGCGCGCCTGCATGGCGGGACGCTGCTGCTGGAAAGCCGCGAGGGCGTCGGGACGGCGGTGCGCGTGTCCCTGAGCCGGGCGGCGGTCCCGCAGGGGACTCTGCGCAGCCCCGCGGCGGACTACGACAAAAGCTACGACCGCGTCCTCACGGGTCTTGCCCCGTGCCTGCCGCCGGAGGCCTTCGACGTGCCGGAGAGGAAATGAAAGGATTAGCCCCCCGCATGCGCAGCGCCTTGTTATGTTTTTTATCCGTAGATGCCGCCGCCGATGAACTCGCGGATCAGGGCGTCGGGGGCCACGTCCTCCTCCGGGATGTGGCCGAACATCTGTAAGGCGGGGAGCACCCTTCTGAGCTCCTCAAAGCGCTCGATCCCCTCCGGCACGGATCTGAAAAGCTCCGTGGCCGTGCTGTTGAAGACCGGCAGCTCGTAGGCAAAGGAGGTGTCGAAGCGGAAGTTTGCCTTGTCCTTGAAGGGCGATATGTAGCTCAGCTCGCCCCGGCGGACGTTGGCCCACATGCTCATGGTCTCCTGCGGGTCGGAGCCGCGGAACTTGTAGTCGCGCACCATGCGCCGCACGAGGCGGAACCAGGTGCGCTTAAAGACCATGCGGCCCTGGTACTCCACGTCGCTGCGGGCGGAGATGTAGAGCTTGAAGGCCTCGGGGTGCACGTCGGTGATCATGGAGTTGAGCGCGTGGATGCCCTCGAACACCACCATCTCGTCCCTGCCGAGCTTGATGGACTTGGACGGCTCCTGAATGCGCATGCGGCGGGAGAACTCGTACTTGGGCACATAGATGCGCTCCCCCTTTGCAAGCTGCTCAAAGTGGCGGTTTAACAGCTCCATGTCCAGGCACAGGGGCGACTCCAGGTCCAGGTCGCCCTCCGGGGTGCGGGGGGTGGTGTGGTCCACGGTCTTGAAGTAGTCGTCCATGCCCACGTAGTAGGTGCGCACGCCGCGCACTTCCAGCGCCGCGGCGATCTTCATGGAGGTCGTGGTCTTGCCCGAGCCGGACGGGCCGGACAGCAGGATGATGGGGCTTTGCTTCTTGTTTTCCAGGATGAGGTCCACCGCCTCCTCCACCCGGTCGCGGTAGAGCTGGTCGCACTCGGCCATGAAGCCAATGGGGTCGCTCACGGTTTTCAGATTGATCTCGTCAAGTTTATAGGCCATGATGTTCCTCCCAATGATACATATTCTTACGATCCTTCGCTGTCCCTCGGGATGGCCGGGGATAAAAACTGCCTGTAGAAATCGCTGATCTTTTCCTTTTCCGCGCAGATTTCTTCGATCTTTTCGATATACTCCAGCGGGTACTTGGGGGCCATCAGGCGGATGTTGCGTCCGCCGTCCGGGCGCACCAGCTTGGTCGAGCCGCCCCCGCCCATGGCCAGGATGCTCCTGAGCTCCTCCATGATGACGATGTTGTAGAGATTGACGCGCCCGTCCTTCGCCCAGCCGACGTTTTCAAAGCCGCCCGACATGAACTTCTGCCGATAGAGGTAATAGGGCGCGTAGCCCGCCGCCGTCAGGCGCCCGTCCGCGTAGTCCAGCATGGCGGCTACCTCCTCCGCGCCCGGGATGGGGGTTTGGTCCAGCGTGATGCGCGAGCCCTTCTTGAGCGACAGGGTGTGCACCGTCACATTCTCCGCCCCCAGGGTGAGCACCTTCTCCAGCGTCTCCCGGAAGCCCCGGGCGCTGTCGCCGGGCAGCCCCGCGATGAGATCCATGTTCACGTCAAAGCCGCCGACCCTGCGCACCTTCTCCAGCGCCGAGACGATGTCCGCCGCCGTGTGCCTTCTGCCGATGAGCTCCAGCACCCGGTCGGACATGGTCTGGGGGTTGACGCTGACCCGGTTCACACCGTGCGCGCGCAGGACGCGGAGCTTTTCCTCCGTGATGGTGTCGGGCCTGCCCGCCTCCACGGTGTACTCCCGCAGGGCGGAGAGGTCGAAGTTTGCCGCCAGCACCGCGCACAGCCGGTCGAGCTGCGGAGCCGTGAGCGTCGTGGGCGTGCCGCCGCCCATGTACAGCGACACCGGCCTGAGCCCCAGCTTTTTCACCTGGGCCGCCGTCGCCGCGATCTCCTTTTCCAGCGCGTCGCAGAAGGGCGGCACGAGCTTCATGCTCTTTTCCACCGACTGGCTGACAAAGCTGCAATACGCGCAGCGTGTGGGACAGAAGGGGATGCCCACATAGAGGCACACGTCCCGCTCTCCCAGCGAGGCCTCCGCCCTCAAAGTCTCTCGCGTGGTGGCAAGGCAGAGCTTTACCCGCGCGGGGCTCACGTCGTATTCCTTTGCAAAGCGCTTTGCCGCCTGCTTTTCGTCGAGGCCCGCGTTCATCAGCCCCGCCAGGAGCTTGCCGGGCCGCACGCCGGTGAGCGCCCCCCAGGCGGGTTTTTTGACGCCCGCGCGCAGCGCCGCGCGGTAGATCGCGTTTTTGACCAGGCGCTGGCAGATCCGGTCCCGCTGCAGGGGATCGCCCATGGCGGCGTTCTCCGCGCGCGCCGCGCCCCGCCAGACCTGCCCGCCCCGATAGAGGGCGCAGCTGCCGGTGGTGAGGAGCTCCCCGCGCGCGAGGCTTACTTCCATGCGCTCCCCCTCGGACGGCGTGTCCGGGTACTCGGGCCGCTCGTCGGGAAAGAGGGTGAGCAGCATCTGCTCCACCGCGTATTTATATTCGTGTCCGTACAGGTACAGCTTCATGCTTTTCTCCGAGCCCGCCGGAGAGGCGGGGGTATTCTTAAAGTGAAAAGTGAAGAGCGGAAAGTGAAAATATAGAGCGCCTTCGGCGCAATTTTAAAATGACCGCGAAGCGATACCTTCACTTCACTTTTATCTTTTCACTTTCAACTTTTAACTTTCTTTTATGTACAATCTTTTTAAAGATTATAACAGATATATAAGCCCCTGACAATCACTGTTTTGGCAAAACAGGCGTGCACCAGAATCTGGGAGTATTCCCGCAAAGGCGCATGACAGGCCGTTATTTGAAAAAATTTTAGTAAAATAGGGCTGGCATTTTTCTCCGTTTTGGTGTATTATAGGGTTGAGGGTATGTTGAATTGTTTTGCCGTGTGAGGGTGAATGTATGTATACGATCGGTGAAAAAATCATTTACGGTGAAAACGGTGTCTGCACCGTCGCCAAGGTCGCACCGCTGGAGTCCTCCGGCGCGTCGGACAAGCTGTTTTATCATCTGGAGCCCCTGATCGGCAGCGGGGTGTATTTCGCGCCGGTGGACTCCGGGGCCTTCATGCGCCCCGTCATCAGCCGCGAGGAGGCGGAGGCGCTCATCGACGCCATCCCGAGCATCGAGCCCGCCATCTGCCGCGACAACCGCTTCAACCATGTGGACGCCTTTTATAAGGAGCTGTTCCGCCAGCACAGCTGCGAGGCGCTGGTGTCCATCGTCAAGGGCCTGCACCTGCGCATGAGCGAGAAAAAGACCCGCTCCAGCCGGGCCGAGACCACCATGAAGCGCGCCAAGGACATCCTGCACGGCGAGCTGGCCATCGCGCTGGACATGGATGTGGCACAGGTGGAGAAATACATCCGCGACCGCCTTGAGCCCGCGGACGCCGAATAAAGCTTCGATTGCCAGGACACCCCGGACGAAAGTCCGGGGTGTCTGTTTTTATTCAAAATGTACTTCCGGGTAGGTCTCGTCCAGGGCGGCGAAGGTGTAGCCCTCCTTGAGCGCCCACTCGATCATGCTCTCCAGCGCCCTGACGCTGAAAAGCCGCGCGTCATGCTGGAGCACCACCGCGTATTCATAGGGCTCCTTCGGATGTGAAAAGTCGATGAAGGTGCCCTCGGTGGTCTTGGTGCTCGACTCGGGCTGTACGTTCCAGTCGTAGACCCGCACGCCCGCATCGCGCATGACCCGGTACATCTCCTCATAGCCGCCGGGGAAGGTGGCCGCGAGGAAGCTCGCCGTGCGGCTGCCGCCGGGAAAGCGCACCACATGGGCATACTGACCCGTGTAATCGTGCACGATCTCCTGGGCGGTCATGAGGTCGGTGAAATAGTTCCTCTCATTCTTATACAGCCACTCGTAGGAGAGGTGGTTATAACAGTGGATACCCAGGGTGTGACCCTGCTCCAGGATCTTCGGCAACATGTGGAGATACTTCGTTTGATTGGCGACGACGAAGAAGGTGGCCTTCACGCCGTAGCGCGCCAGGACCTCCAGCGCCTCCTCGGTATACGCGCAGGGACCGTCGTCAAAGGTCAGGCAGATGGTGCCCTTCGGCGGCTGCACGGTCTCCGGCAGGGTCTGGGCTTCGACGTGCACCAGGCGCGCAGCCTCGGCAAGCGTCTCGTCCCCCTCGGTGAGCACATAGCGCAGCTCGTAGTCGCCGGGCCGCCAGGGGATGACCTCGCCCTCGACCGTCACGTCTTCGGTCCTGCTCTTCCCCTCCGCGTCCGCGGCGGTGAAGCCCGGCTCATGCCAGGGCTCGCCGCAGACCCAGCTCAGCTCCGTCTCGCCCTTGAGCTCGATCTGCGCCCCGCGCGCCGTTTCCCCGGCAAAGGCCGCGGCGCTTACTGACATCAGCAGCGCCAGGGCAAGCAGCAGGGAGATCCCTTTCAAACGTCTCATGCTTCGCATGCTCAAAACGGCAGGTCCTCGTTTTTGTCCCCGGTCTTGCCCGTGCTCTCTTCCTCTTCCCCGAGTTCAAACTCCAGCTTTTCCCCGCACTTGGGGCAGAGGATGGAGCCCTTTTCCAGTGTCTCCTCGTCGAAGCTGATCTCCTCGCCGCAGACCGGGCAGGTGGCGTCGTAGATCACGCCGTCATACTGAAGCTCCTCGTCCTCGTCGTCCTCCTCCGAAGGCTCGCCGCCGCGCTGGCAGCAGCCGCCGCAATAGGGTGCGCGCCCCTCGTCCTCGTCGTCCTCAGTGTCGAAGCCGCCGCAAAGCTCCTCCAGGTAGCTCAGCTCATCGGCCACGCCGTCGATGGCCTGGGCCTGCCCGCGGTCGGTCTCGCGCAGGTCTTCCAGCTCGTGGGCGATGTCGCCCAGCAGATCGTTGAGCGCGTTCCAGAGCTTGCCCTCCTTCGAGGCGGGATCCAGGCCCAGGCCGTCGGCCAGGCCTTTGAGATACGCGGTCTTTTCGGAAATCGTCATGATTATACCTCCTTATTTGCTGCGTCAAAACAAGGGAAGACCGCCTGGCCTTCCCTTAAGTTGATCGTTTTTGTGTGTTCTTACGCTCTGGACAGATACTCGCCGGTGCGGGTGTCGATCTTGATGCGCTCGCCGCGCTCGATGAAGAGCGGTACCTTGATCTCGGCGCCGGTCTCGACGGTGGCGGGCTTGGTGGCGTTGGTGGCCGTGTTGCCGGCAAAGCCCGGATCGGTCTCGGTGACCTCAAGCTCCACGAAGAAGGGGGGCTCGACGTTGAAGACCTTGCCCTTGTAGGAGTAGATGGTGCACTCCATATTCTCCTTGACGAACTTGAAGTTGTCGTTCAGGACGGAGGCGTTGACCGGCTCCTGGTCGTAGGTCTCGGGGTTCATGAAGTAGTAGAGATCGCCGTCGTTGTACAGGTACTCCATGGTCACGCGGTCGACGGTGGCGTTCTCGAACTTGGCGGTGGGGTTGAAGGAAGTTTCGGTGACGGCGCCGGTGATGACGTTCTTCATCTTGGTGCGGACAAAGGCCGCGCCCTTGCCGGGCTTGACGTGCTGGAACTCGACGACCTGCATGACCTGGCCGTCCATCTCAAAGGTAACGCCGTTTCTGAAATCGCCTGCAGTAATCATATAAAGGGACCTCCCGAAAGATTAGTTGAATAGATAAATCCAGTTATCTACGTTATTTTACAGGATATGCACGCATAATGCAAGCTTTTTTTGAGAAAGTGAAAAGCGGAAAGTGAAAAGTGAAGATAAAGTTTGTTTTGCACTTTATAATTCGTCCGCGAAGCGGACACCATAACTCCACTTTTCACTCTTCACTTTACACTTTTAAAGAACGATCAATTCGTTTTTTGGTGCCTTGGTGATGACCTCCGCATGATCCTCGCGGATGATCATGACGTCCTCGATGCGCACGCCGAAGCGGCCCGGGAGATAGATGCCGGGCTCGGCGGAGGAGAGGGAGCCCGCCGGCAGCGGCACGTTCCCGGTGGGGCCGGCGAAGGGCGGCTCGTGGATCTCAAGTCCCAGGCAGTGGCCGAAGCCGTGGCCGAAGTATTGGCCGTAGCCCGCGTCCGCGATCACCTTGCGGGCGGCGGCGTCGATATCCCTGCCGAGGACGCCCGCGCGCGCCGCGGCGATGCCCGCAAGCTGGGCCTTGAGGACGGTGCAGTAGACGTTCTTCATCTCGTCGGTGGCCTCACCGACCGCGACGGTGCGCGTCATGTCAGAGCAGTAGCCGTCCTTGAGACTGCCGAAGTCCATGGTCACAAAGTCGCCCTTTTGAACGACCTTGTCGCCGGGCACGCCGTGGGGCATGCTGGTCTTGGAGCCGGTGACCACGATGGGGTCGAAAGCGTTGCCCTCGCCGCCGTGGCGGAGCATGCGGTAGACCAGCTCCGCCGCGACCTCGCGCTCTGTCATGCCGGGCTTGATGATGTGCAGCACCTCGTCCAGCGCTGCCTCGCTGATGCGCTGGGCGCGGATCATGGAGGCGATCTCCTCCTCGGTCTTGATCGTGCGAAGCTGCCGGAACAGCTCGCCCGCGCTCTCGAGTCTGACGCCGAGCTTCTGTTCCCAGCCGAGGAAGGCCGCGTGGCTGAGGCTCTGGTCCTCCGCCGCGATCTTTTCGGCGCCCATCTCCGCGAGGGCCTCCTTGAGCTTGGCGGTCAGCGGGCAGGCCCTGTCGAACATGCGCACCTCAGCGCCCTCGGCCTGCTGCTCGGCCGCCTCGATGTAGCGGGAGTCGGTGATGAGGAAGGCCTTCTCCCGGCCGACGAGCACCGCGCCGTCGGTAAAGGCGAAGCCCGCGGCATAGCGCTGGTTCTTCTCGTCGGTAATGAGCAGCGCATCCAGACCGCGTTTGATGAGTTCTTCCCGGATCCTTGCGATTTGATTCATGTGTCTTGTCCTTCTTCTTGAAAATTATCCCTTATACTGAGGAAACGTCACGATAAACCTTGATCCTCTCGGCTCGTTTGCGCCGACGGCGATGCTGCCGCCGTGGGCCTTGACCGCGTCGTGCACGATGCTGAGCCCCAAGCCGCTGCCGCCCGCCTCGCGGGAGCGCGCCTTGTCGATGCGGTAGAAGCGCCCGAAGATGTTGTAGCGCTCGTCCTCCGGGATGCCGACGCCGGTATCCTCCACAGTCAGCTGTACATTGCCGTTTTCGGCGCGGAGCTTCGCCGTGACGCTGCCGCCGGGGAAGTTGTACTTGACGGCGTTTTCCAGTAGGTTGAAGACGATGTGGTGCATGTTGTCCTTGGTGGCAAGCACCATGCAGCCGTCCTCGAGCTCGGCGTTGAGCGTGACTTCCTTTTCCGCCGCCACCGGGCGCAGCAGGGTCATCGCGTCCTGGACCGACTTCTTCACATCCACGGGCTCGGGCACGATCTTGATGTCATCGTCCATGCGCGACAGGCTCAGAAGGTCCTCCGTCATGTGCTGCAGGCGCTCGGCCTCGTTGCCGATGTCGGAGACAAATTCCCGCATGGTGTCGGTGTCCATGTTTTCGGTCTGCACGATGCTGTCGGCCAGCAGCCGGATGGAGGCGAGCGGGGTCTTGAGCTCATGGGAGGCGTCGGACACGAAGCGGCGGCGCTGCCGCTCGGTATCCTCCAGATAGGCGGTGAGGGCGTTGAACTCCCGGCTGAGCTCGGACAGCTCGTCCTTGCCGGAGACCTCCATGCGGTACTTGTAGTCGCCGCCCGAGACCACGCGGATGGCGTTGGAAAGCTGGCGGAGCTTTCCGAGCACGGTGGTGGCGTAGATGGCGGTGAGCCCCAGGGCGGCCAGGGCGATCACCACCGAGATGACCCGGATCTGCAGCTTCAGCTCCCGCAGGATCTGGCCGCGTTCGGCGTCGTTTTCCCGCAGGAACACGGCCCCTGTGATCTTGAGCCTGTTCGAGATGGGGATGGCGTAGCTCGAGAGGAAGCTTGCGTCCCGGAATACGGAGCGAAACACCGTCTTCCCGCTCAGGGCCAGGAGCATATCCGGCTCCGTTTCCGAGCCGCTCAGGCCCTCGTCGGAATCGTAGACGGCCACGCCGTTCCTGTCCGCCACGGTGACGCGCTCAAAACCCTGCATGTCCAGCAGGCGCAGCACCTCCGCCACGTTCTCCTCGTCGGGCTTCTCAAGCCCTGCCAGAGCCGAGGCAAGCGTGGACGCCTGGCTCTCCATGGCCTTTTCCTTCTCCTGGTACACCGCGTCTCTCGTGGAGACATAGGGGAAGATATTCAGCATCAGCAGCAGGATCAGCAGCAGCATCCCGATGAACGAGAAGAACTGAAAGCTGATGCTGCCGGTATTGATGCCCCTTCTGGCGCCGGTCTTCGGCGCGGATGCTTCATTCGGCAAGGTAATACCCCACTCCCCATTTGGTGATGATGTGCTGCGGCTGGGCCGGGTTCATCTCCAGCTTCTCACGGAGCCTGCGGATGTGCACGTCCACCGTGCGCGTATCGCCCAGGTAGTCATAGCCCCACACCAGGTCCAGGAGCTTCTCGCGTGAAAAGACCTTGCCGGGGTTTTTGAGCAGGAAGAGCATGAGGTCGAATTCCTTCATCGTAAGCTCCACCTCCTGCCCGTCCTTGAAGGCGCTGCGGCGCTTTTCGTCGAGCGTGATGTGCCCGCAGCGGAGCACGTCCGCCTCCTCGGCCTTTTGAGGTGCGGCGGGGGCCGTGATGGACGAGCGGCGGATGAGCGCCCGCACGCGCGCCTTGAGCTCCAGGATATTGAAGGGCTTGGTGATATAGTCGTCCGCGCCGGACTCAAAGCCCATGAGCTTGTCGGCGTCCTCGCTGCGCGCCGTGAGCATGATGATGGGCACGGTGGAGAAGCCGCGGATCTCCTGGCAGGCCTCCAGCCCGTCTTTCTTCGGCATCATGAGGTCCAGGATGATGAGGGCGTAGTCCCCCTCCCGGGCCATCTCGACCGCGGCCTCGCCGTCGCTTGCGGTGTCGACGGTGTAGCCCTCATTCTCCAGATTGAATTTTATGCCCTTAACCAGCAGTTTTTCGTCATCAACGACCAGAATATTCATAAATGCTTCCTTTCCAGAGGCCTTGCATTTTTCTCTGTGACCCGGTATAATAACCAATACGGTTTTTATCCGTGCCGTGTATCCAACCATATCGATCGATTCACAGACAGATTTACAGATGGATAGTATACCATATTCCATTTCGGAAAACAACGGGAGAACCACATGAAAAAACGCAGAATTTTCCCCCTTATCCTGCTTTTAAGTCTGGTGATGAGCATGTTTGCCCCGGCAGCCCTGGCGCTGGAGGTGCCCCAGCTCAACGGTCAGGCCGCCGTGCTGGTGGACCTGGACGCGGGGAGAGTCCTCTACGGCTACAACATGGACGCCGAGCGCGCCCCCGCAAGCCTCACCAAGGTCATGACCGTGCTGCTGGCCCTGGAGGCCCTCGACGCCGGGCGCGTGAGCCTCGACGACATGATCGTGGCGCAGGACGACTGCCTGGAGGGTCTGGAGGAGGATTCCAGCACCTCGGGCATCGGGCCGGGGGTCTCGATCTCCATGAAGGATCTTTTATACTGCGCGCTTTTACAGTCGGCAAACGAGGCCTGCAACATCATCGGCCGCTACATATCCGGCAGCATCTCCGGCTTTGTGGACCAGATGAACCGCAAGGCCGAGCAGCTCGGCTGCCAGCACACCCACTTTGTCAACACCAACGGCCTGCCCGCCGAGAACCACTACTCCTCGGCCTACGACCAGTACCTGATCTTTGCCGAGGCCATGAAGTACCCGCTGTTCATGGAGATCTCCAACACCGCCTCCTACTCGGCCGACTGCACCGCCGTCAATAACGGTGAGCCCATCGGCAACTCCAACGCCCTCATCAACATCACCTCCATCTACTCAAACGGCGGCCGCTATCTCTACGAGGGGGCCAGCGGCGGCAAGACCGGCTACACCCGCTCCGCCGGCTACTGCCTCGTCTCCACCGCCCAGCGAAACGGCGTGCGCCTGCTGGCCGTGGCCATGGGCTGCGACGGTGCCCTCAACGCACAGATCGAGGACTACTATAACTTCATCGACAGCCGTACCCTCTACGACTGGGGATTCAATAATTTCTCCTACCGGACACTGGTCAGTGCAAATGAAGTTGTGGAGCGCCAGGATGTGGAGCTTGCCGAGGGCAATGCCGTGGCCATGCTCCGCCCGCAAGAGGAGCTGCGCGCCCTGATGCCCAATGAGGTAAAGGACGAGGATATCCGCCGCGAGGTCATCCTCTACAACGATACCTTGCGCGCCCCCATCGGCGCTGGCACGGTGCTCGGCGAGGTGCGCGTGTATGTCAACAGCACCCTTTTCGGCACTTCCCGTCTTGTCAACAGCTCCGCCATTGAGCTGTCGCGCAACGCCTACCTCACGAGGCGTGTCGGCGAGATCCTCAGCAAAGGCTGGGTCATCGCGCTTATCAGCGTGCTGCTCTTCTTCACCGTTGTCTACCTCATTCTCATCACCCGCTACCGCCGCCTGCGCAAAAAGCACCTGCGCGAGCGCCGCCGCGCCGAGAAGCGCAGGCGCGAGGAGGAGCTGCAAAAGCGCCGCCAGGGCACGTCCTTCCAGAGCGCCGACCCCGTCGACCGCTTCGACTTCAGCGCCGACATGAGCGAGTTCTTCGACGATGAGAACAAATAAAGCCTTTACCCGCCTGCCCGAGCAGGCGGGTATTTTTCCCAAAAAATCACGTCCTGTCGGAATCTTTCTATTTACAAGCGATTCCATTTCATGTAAAATATACAAAGAAGTTCGTGTATTTCCCGCGATTTATACGAATATCTGCCAACAATATTTTGTTTAGGAGGAACACCGACATGCTCAGGAAGATCTACGGTGACATCACCGTGTGGCCCCTGTGCAACACCCTCTCCGTCGGCCAGGGCTTTGACATGGTGATCGAGGCCGGCGGCATTGCCGACCGCAACTGGGCCCTGTGCTGCAACGAGTTCGGCGGCGCAAACCACAAGATCCCCGGCATCATGGGCGGCGCCATGCGCTCTGCCAGCCCCGCGCTCGAGCCCGCGCTCTACGGCGGTCTGATCGTCAACCGCAACGGCGACCGCTTCATGAACGAGCAGTTCCTCTCCGACCGTCCTCTCGCCCTCGGCGGTGAGATGGCCCTGCGCGAGGGCCTGTACTACGCCGTGCTCGACCAGGAGATGATGGACGCCGTCGCCACCGTCGGCATCCGCGGCTACTACGGCAATCCCGAGGACTGGTACGTCGGCTCCCACGGCAGCGTGTTCTACAAGAACGGCGAAAACGTTGTGCGCGCTGATCTGCCCGAATCCGTCGACGCCGCCGTCGAGCAGGGCTGGGCCGCCAAGGGCACTCTGGCCGAGTGCGCCGCGGTCTTCGGCATGAAGAACCTCGAAGCCACCGTCGAGGCCTACAACGCCCTGTGCGAGGCAGGCCAGGACACCCAGTACTACAAGGCCCCCTACCTCCTGCACAAGCTGGGCGGCGACACCTACTACGTCTTCGAGTATGAGCCCTCCATCTGGTCCACCTTCGGCGGCGTGAAGACCGACGATTACTGCCGCGCCCTTGCGGAAGACCAGAGCGTCATCAAGGGTCTGTACGTGGCCGGTGTCGACAACGGCAGCCTCTACTGCAGCCCCTACTATGAAAACGAAGGCGCTTCCCTCGGCATTGCCTACACCAGCGGCATTGTCGCGGCCGACTGCATGATCGACTTCCTCAACGCCTGAGCCCGTTGCCCGGAACAGAATTCCGGATAAATAACTGCAGCCGCGATTCCCAAAGCGGGAATCGCGGCTGTGTTTTTGATAAGCGCCGGATCAGAATGTCGGGTTCCACTCGTGATAGCTCATGGTGTTTCCCTTTACGCGGGAGGTCATGTCCAGCGTGTCGCCGTCGAAATCATCGCTCTCGCCCAGTTCTCCGAAACCGATGTCATCACCGAACCAGATGTCTCCTGTCGCGATCGTGACATAATAGTGCGAGGAGGGAAGATAGATTTCGGAGGTGTCGCCCTTGCGCACATAGAAGCGCACGAACTGGCTGGGATTTTCGACATCGGTGATGGTCATTTCAAACGGCCAGTTCTCCGCGGTCGCATGAACGCAGTTCATTCCGTAGAAGGGGAAGTGCCTTTCAAGCTCGCCCGTCTCCGGCTCCTTGTCTTTGAGCTTGTCTGCGATCTTCTCCAGGATCTTGTCGCATTCGTCCCATACGTCGGGATAGTTCTCCGCGCAGTCCCGGGCGGCCAGTGCAGCGGCGTAATACTCACCGCCGTCGAAGATGGCCTGAACCTCCGCAAGGGCCTCCTGTGCGTCGTCCTGCCCGCTGTCCTTTCCGCTGTCTTTGCCGCCATCCTTTTCGGTGTCTGCCTGCGGCTCAGTCTGCGTGTTTTCCGCCGGGGCATCGGCAATCGGGTCCTTTTCCCAGAACACCAGGGGTTCATCGCTGCCGATGTCGATCAGGATCCGGTCGGGAAGCTCCTCCCCGCTGACGGGATGCTTGGAAGTTGTCTTGTAGTTTTTGGCATTTTCCGGCAGCTTTGCCACAGTATCGGTGCTGAAAAGTCCCGACGTAAACTTCTCGCCGGCCTGCTCAAAATCCAGGATTATCTTCGGCGGCTCCTCGTCCTTCCATTTTGTGATGCCGTCGATGCCGACGGAGACGACGAGCTGTCCGTCTTCGATTTCAAGCTTCAGAAGCGAGAGGTCCAGCGTCAGACCATTTTTCTCCACATGCAGCTCTGCCAGGGCTTCCTCCGCAAATGACGAAGCGGCAAAGCTCATGAGCATGAGCACGCACAGCAGCATGCAGACAGCCGCTGCGGCAGGTTTTCGGGTACGCATGTTTTGTGCCTCCTTTTTCGTTTGATCGTATTAAATTCTGTTTTGGATTGCTGTTTTTATTATACACCGTTCAGGGTAGGTTTTCAACCTCACTATCCGTTTTTCTGGCGATGTAAAGGTGTCTGCCTCCCATTTTCTTAGCAGAGAACTTACCCGGGTTTTCCTGCCCGCATTATTGACAGCCGGGTCAGAATCATGTATTATTCTATTCAGCAGAATACACGCAGGGCGCACCCGCCCTGCCGTCGGAAAGGAGGGTTCCGGCATGAAGATCGGCGCGATGGAGCTGATCGTCATCTTTATCGTGGCGCTGCTGGTGATCGGCCCCGACAAGCTGCCGCAGTACGCGCGCAAGTTCGGCGCGGCGATGCGGGAGTTCCGCAAGGCCTCCCAGGGGGTGACGCAGGAGCTGCGCGAGAGCGTCATCGACCCGCTGGAGGAGGCCCAGAAGCCGCTGCGTGAGGCGATGGAGCCGCTGGAGGATATCTCAAAGGGCCTCAAGTCGGATCTCAACGCCGTGGAAAAGGACCTCAAAAACATCGGCAAAGCAAAGCCCCAGGAGACAAAGCCCGCCGCCCCGGCGGAAGAGAAGACCGCAACGGCGGAGGAAAAGCCCGCGCCCGTACAGACTGCCGCGCCCGCCGATGAGACCCAGGCGGATCAAGCACGGGTGAGCGAGCCCGCCGCGGACAGCGCGGAGAAACAGGAAGGAGAAAGCGCATGAGAATCGGTACACAGGAACTGATCATCATTCTGATCGTTGTCATCATCATTTTTGGACCCACGCAGATCCCGAAGCTGACGAAGATGTTCGGCAAGAGCGTGAAGAGCTTCAAGGACGGCATGGACGAGGCGTCTGAGGACATCGCCGACGAGAAGAAGGCAGCGAAGGCGCAGAAGGCCAAGGCCGCCGACAGCGCAGCCGCCGCCGATGAAAAAGAAAGCTAAAGAGCCTGTCTCCCCCGACGGGAGCATGAGTCTGTCGGGCCATCTGCGGGAGCTGAGAAACCGCATCCTGATCTGCGTGATACTACTGGTGGTGGTCTTCGGCGTATGCCTGAGCTTTGCCCCCCGCCTTGTGACGCTGCTGACGGACATGGGACGGCGCTATGACTATGTCTATGTCTACATCGCGCCGCAGGAGCTTTTCCTCGTGTACATGAACGTGGCCCTGGTGGGCGCGGTGGTGGTGTGCTTCCCGGTGCTGGCCTACCAGGTCTACGCTTTCTGCAGCCCCGGACTCAGCGGCAAGGAGCGCGGGTACATCTCCGGCGCGCTGATCGCGGGCGGGCTGTGCTTTCTGGTGGGCGTGGCCTTTGCCTATTTCATCAGCCTGCCCTTCATGCTGCGCTTTCTGATTGTGATCTTCGGCCTGGTGTTCGAGCTGCCGGTGGTTTCCGTGCTGCTGACGGGACTCGGGCTTGTGAAGGCGGAGTGGCTGGTCAAGGGCCGCAAGGTGATGATCGTCATCATCTTCGTCCTCGCCGCCATCATCACGCCGCCCGACATCGTCTCCCAGATCATGGTGGCCGTGCCGATGCTGGGACTCTACGAGATCAGCATCGCCCTCAGCCGCGTGGTCGGCAGGGCAAGAAAAAGCGCCGCGGAGGCCGCGCAATAAGATGACCCCGAATGAGAGACCGAAGTCCCGGTCTCTCATTTTTATGTTCGGGGCTGAAAAATAATTGACGGGATGCGCCGCTTGCGGTAAAATAAGATATCATTTGGGAATCGTTTCACAATTGAAAAATGAAAAGGAGAAATGACTATGGCAAAAGAACTTTCCCGCAGAGATTTTATCAAGGGCATGGCCGCAGGCGCGATGGGCATCGCCGCTGCCGGCGTGCTCGGCACCGTTGAGGTCCCCAAGGCCCACGCCGACGCCATCTACACCCCCGGCACCTACTCTGCCACCGCCAAGGGCATCGCAAGCGATGTCAAGGTCACCATGACCTTCTCTGAAACCGAGATCACCGACGTCATCATCGACGCCGCCGGTGAGACCCCCGAGCTCGGCGGCGCTGCCGCTCCCAAGCTCCAGGAAGCCATTCTCGCTGCCCAGGGCGTGGACGTGGATGCCGTCTCCGGCGCGACCGTCACCTCCGACGCGGTCAAGAAGGCCGTCGCCGACTGTATCTCCCAGGCGAGCGGTAAGGCCGTCGTCGTGCAGGAGGCTGCTCCCGTCATCTCCGACTGGCTGGGCGAGGCTCCCGAGGTCGCGGAGGCCGACATCACCGAGACCCTGGACACTGAAGTTCTGGTCGTCGGCTGCGGCACCGGCGGCTGGATCGCCGCCATGACCGCCGCCGAGGAAGGCGCGAAGGTTCTCGTCGTCGAGAAGGCCGAGACCCCCACCAAGATCAAGGAAGACATCGGCGCCATCAACTCCAGGCTCCAGCTTGCCTCCTTCGACGAGTACCCCGAGTTCAAGATCGACAAGATCGAAGCCCTGCAGGACATCGTCCGCTACGCCAGCGGCTACGTGGATTCCGACCTTGTCAAGGTCTGGATCAACGAGTCCGGCGAGACTGTGGACTGGCTGACCGACATTCTGGAAGGCACCGGCCACTGGTACATGAGCCTTGAGGGCGGCGTGGGCGACCTCAATCACCCCGAGCGCGACAAGGCCTACGCCACCGGTCACAGCCCCCACCCCGCAGAGGGCAAGCCCGACGATGTGGACCTCAACTCCGACATGACCGAGTTTGTGACCAGCCGCGGCGGCGAAATCCGCTGCAACACCTGCCTCGTCAAGCTCGACCAGGATGCTGACGGCAAGGTCACCGGCATCATCGCCCAGGACATGAAGGACAACCACTACATCCGCGTCAACGCCTCCAAGGGCGTCATCATGGCCACCGGCGGCTATGCCTCCAACGGCGACATGATGCTGGCCCTCCAGCCCCAGACCATGAAGATGAAGATCAATGTCCCCATGGGCTCCAAGTCCGACGGCGCCGGCATCAAGGCCATGCTCTGGGCCGGCGGCGAGATGGACCCCTGCCACGCCTCCATGATGTTCAACCGTTGCTCCTGCCTGCCCACCGAGACCGCCGGTTACAAGACCAACGGCAAGTGGTACTGGTTCGGCGAGCAGCCCTTCCTCAAGGTCAACCTCAAGGGCCAGCGCTTCTGCAACGAGTCCGGCCCCTACTTCTGCAACGAGTCCGGCCCCTATGAGTTCATGCTGCACTCCATGTACATGCAGCCCAACCACACCTACGTCGATATCTTTGACTCGAACTGCAAGCAGTACGCCGAGCAGTTTGACGAGGTGGGCTGCTGCCGTCTGTTCCCGTTCCCGAACGGGGCGCTGTCCAACCGCGGCTTTGACGCCTGCTGGAAGGAAATGACCGAGGGTGAGAACTCCCACCTGGCGCTGGGCTATCTGCAGAAGGCCGACACCATCGCCGAGCTTGCCGAGAAGCTGAACATCCCCGCCGACGAGCTGGAGAAGACCGTGGCCCGCTACAATGTCCTGTGCGCCAAGGGCGTGGACGAGGATTACGGCAAGTCCGCCCACCGCATGACCCCGGTCGACACCGCCCCCTACTACGGCATCCGCACCGGCGCCTGGCACCTGACCACCCTGGACGGCTGCCGCATCAACACCGACATGCAGGTCATCCGCGAGGACGGCACCCCCATCGAGGGCCTGTACGCCACCGGCGACTGCACCGGCGGCTTCTTCGCCAACAACTACCCCAACCTCTTCACCGGCCTTGCCTGCGGCCGCACCATGACCTTCGGCCGTCACGCCGCCAAGATCGTGGCAAAGAAGTAAGAAGACAACGCAATACCGATTTCGAGCCCGGCGGTTTCCCGCCGGGCTTGTTTACATTTTTCCCCTTGAAGCGCCGCAAGTCTTATAGTAGGATAAACCAAGAATCTGTCAGGGGAGGCGGCAGCATGCAGGAGACCTTTTATACGATCCCGGGCTGTCCGGTGCGCATTGCGCAGGTGTCCGACCTGCACGAGCGTCCCTATGACGCGGTGCTCGCTTCGCTGGAAAAGCAGCGGCCCGACCTCATCTGCGTGACGGGGGACTTCTTTTACGGCTGCCTGCCCAAGGCCGGCACGAAAGCCGAGGACGCGGGCGTGCTGCCCTTCTTCTCCGCCTGCGCCGCCCTCGCCCCCTGCTATGTCTCCCTCGGCAACCATGAGTGGATGATTCAGCCGGAGGATTTTTCCCTCATAAACGGGACCGGCGCCAAAATTCTCGACAACACCTTTGTCTCCTGTAACATTGCGGGGGCCAAGCTTGTGATCGGCGGCCTCACCTCCGGCCGCGTCACGGCCTGCACCCGCCTCCAGCGGGCAAGCTTCCGCCTTCTCGACGCAAACCGCTATACCCGCAAGGCCAAATCCGTGCCGCTGCTCTCGTGGCTGGACGCCTACTGCGCCTCGCCCGGCTACCGCATCCTCCTGTGTCACCATCCGGAGTATTACCCCCGCTATCTCAAAGGGCACGACATCCCCCTCATTCTCAGCGGCCACGCCCATGGCGGGCAGATCCGTATTTTCGGGCAGGGACTTTTTGCGCCGGACCAGGGCATTTTCCCGCGGCTCACAGGCGGCGTGAGGGACGACCGCCTCGTCATCAGCCGGGGCCTGGCCAACCGCCAGTGGGTGCCGCGCCTTTTTAACCCGACCGAGATCGTGTATGTTTCCGGCGGACAACCCGAGTCACAGGCGAAGAATGACAAGCAACAATTTTTCGCCTGAATCCTTCAAAAAATCTTTACTTCTATCGGACAGCGCTGTATAATCTTGCAGTAATAAACCAAATCTATGCCTTTCGGCAGAAGGGGAAATCCACACATGAGAACAATCGGAACTGTTGTACGCGGCGTGCGCGCGCCCATCATCCGCCAGGGTGACGACATTGCCCGCATCGCGGCGGATTCTGTCATGGCCGCCTGGAAGGAAGCAGGCTTCACCCCCTGCGACAGGGACGTCGTGGCGGTGACCGAGTCCGTGGTCGCCCGCGCCCAGGGAAATTACGCCTCCGTTGACCAGATCGCGGCGGACCTGCGCCAAAAGACCGGCGGCGGCACCGTCGGCGTCGCCTTCCCCATCCTCAGCCGCAACCGCTTCTCCCTGCTGCTCAAGGGCTTTGCCCGCGGCTGCGAGAAGATCGTGCTGCTGCTCTCCTACCCCTCCGACGAGGTGGGCAATCACCTGGTGGACTGGGACCGGCTGGACGAAGCCGGCGTCAACCCCTACAGCGACACCCTGACGCTGTCGGAGTTTCGCGAAAAGTTCGGCCACATCGTGCACCCCTTCACGGGCGTTGACTATATCGACTTCTACTCCGACCTCATCCGCGCCGAAAACTGTGAGGTCGAGGTGCTCTTCGGCAACAAGGTCACGACGCTTCTGGACTACACCGACACGGTGCTCACCTGCGACATCCACACCCGCGAGCGCTCCAAGCGTCTGCTGAAAAACGCCGGGGCCAAGTGCGTCCTGGGTCTGGACGACATCCTCTGCGCGCCGGTCGACGGCAGCGGCTATAACGAAACCTACGGCCTGCTGGGCTCCAACAAGGCCACCGAGGAGACCGTCAAGCTCTTCCCCCGCGACTGCACCGCCGTTGCCGAGCGCCTGTCCGCGCTTCTGAGCGAGGCCTCCGGCAAGCGCATCGAGGCCATGGTCTACGGCGACGGCGCCTTCAAGGACCCCGTCGGCAAGATCTGGGAGCTGGCCGACCCCGTGGTCTCCCCCGGCTACACCGCGGGCCTCGTCGGCACCCCCAACGAGCTCAAGCTCAAGTACCTGGCCGACAACGACTTCGGCGATCTCTCGGGCGATGCGCTCAAGGCCGCCATCGAAGCGCGCATCCGCGCCAAGACCGGCGACAGCCTTGTGGGCCACATGGTCTCCGAGGGCACCACGCCCCGCCGCCTGACCGACCTGATCGGCTCGCTGTGCGACCTGACCTCCGGCTCCGGCGACAAGGGCACCCCCATCGTCTACATTCAGGGCTACTTCGACAACTACACCAACGAATAATGCCGGCTCTGCGCCGAAAACGCCGCGGGCGTTTCGCTTGACAAAGCCAGTCTTTTGTGAAAAACCACCGGAATCGTGATCTGCACGGTTCCGGTGGTCTTCTTTTACATCTCAAAGAGATTGATCTGGTTGCTGTCGGGCAGCTCGCCGAGGGCACCGAGGGCTTTGAGCTGCTCGATATGCGCCTGAGAGACCTTGGGGCAGGCGCTGGACAGCTCCTGCACGGAGATGAATTTCTGCCCGCTCTCGCCCGCGCGCATGAGGTCCCAGGCCGCCGTCTCGCCGAGGCCGGAGATGGCCACAAAGGGCGGCCGGAGCTTTCCGTCCTCGGTGATAAGGAACTTCGTGGCGTGGGACTTATAGAGATCAATCGGCGCAAAGAGAAAGCCGCGCATGTTCATCTCGTACACAGCCTCCATGGTGACGAGCAGATCCTCTTCGTTTGCGGTGAGGTTCGGGCGGCGGTGCATCTCGTTGATGCGTCGCCTCACATCGTCGGCCCCGCCGCACATGCTGCCCGCGTCGAAGCCGCCCTTCTGGCTGCGGCGGTAGAAGTAGGCCGAGTAGAAGGCCAGGGGCTCATGCACCTTGAACCAGGCGATGCGGAAGGCCATCATGACATAGGCCACCGCGTGGGCCTTGGGGAAGAGGTAAGCGATCTTGCGGGCAGACTCGATGTACCAGTCGGGCACGCCCTTGTCGCGCATCTGCTGCTCGGCGTCGCCGGGGAACTCGCCGCTCTTCTTGACCTTGCCCTTTCGCACGGCCTCCATGGTCTTGAAGGCCAGCGACGGCTCGATGCCGACCTGGATAAGATAGAGCATGATGTCGTCGCGGCAGCCGATGGTCTCATTAACACTGGCCACGCCGCCCACGATGAGGTCGTGGATGTTGCCCGCCCACACGTCGGTGCCGTGGGAGAAGCCGGAAAGGCGGATCAGGGTGTCAAAGCCCTTGGGCTGGGTATCCACCAGCATCTGGCGGGTAAAGGGGGTACCGAACTCCGGCACGCCGATGGTGCCGGTCTTGCCGATGATGGGGTCGTCGTCCGGAAGCCCCAGAGCCGCGGGCGAGGTGTAGATGGACATGGTCTCGGGGTCGGAGAGGGAGATCTCCTTGGCGTCCACGCCGGTCATGTCCTCCATCATGCGGATCATGGTGGGGTCATCGTGGCCCAGCTCGTCGAGCTTCAACAAATTCGACTCCATGCAGTGGTACTCGAAATGGGTCGTGATGATGTCGGAGTTGGGGTCGTCCGCCGGGTGCTGCACGGGGCAGAAATCCGTCACGTCCTTGTCCTGCGGGATGACGACGAGGCCGCCGGGGTGCTGGCCCGTGGTGCGCTTGATGCCCACAAGGCCGAGGGCCAGGCGGTTTTCCTCCGCCTTGGTGGCGGTGATGCCGCGCTCCTCGAGGTATTTTTTCACGTAGCCGTAGGCGGTCTTCTCGGCGAGAGTGCCGATGGTGCCGGCGCGAAAAACGTGGTCCGAGCCGAAGAGCGTTTCGGTGTATTTGTGGGCCTTGGCCTGATACTCGCCGGAGAAGTTCAGGTCGATATCGGGGGTCTTCTCGTTGCCGGGATAGCCCAGGAAGGTCTCGAAGGGGATATCAAAGCCGTCGCGCCGCATGCGCGTTCCGCAGTCCGGGCAGTCCTTTTCCGGCATGTCCGCGCCGCAGCCGTAGCTGCCGTCGGTGATGAATTCCGAACGCTTGCACTTGGGGCAGACGTAGTGCGGCGGCAGGGAGTTGACCTCCGTGATGCCGGACATGTAGGCGACGATCGACGAGCCCACGCTGCCTCGGGAGCCGACCAGATAGCCGTTTTCGAGGGAATTCTGCACCAGCTTCTGGGCGGACATGTAGATCACGTCATACTGGTGGTCGAGGATGGTGTTGAGCTCCACGTCCACGCGCTTCTGGACGATCTCCGGCGCGGGGTCGCCGTAGATACGGTGCATCTTCTCATACACGAGGCGCTTTAAGTCCTCGGCGGAGTTTTCGATCTTCGGGGCGAAGAGGTCCTTGGGCAGAAGCTCGATCTCCTCCACCTGGTCGGCGATGGCGCGGGTGTTGGTGATAACGACCTCTTTGGCGGTTTCTTCGCCGAGGTACATGAACTCGGCCAGCATCTCCTCGGTGTTGCGGAAGAAAATGGGGCAGTCCCGATCTGCGTCGGAAAACTTTTTGGCCGCCTGCAGGATCTTGCGGTACTGCTCGTCTTCCGCGTCGAGAAAGTGGGTGTCGGAGGCGGCGATGACGGGCTTGCCCATCTCGCGGCCGAGGTTTAAGATGGTGCGGTTATAGTCCTGCAAAACCTCCACACCGCTCACCCTGCCGTTATCCACCAGAAAGCCGTTGTTGCAGATCGGCTGGATTTCCAGATAGTCGTACAGCGACGCGATCTTTTTCAGCTCCTCATGGCTGGCTCCGGTCATGACCGCGCCGTAGAGCTCACCCATGCCGCAGGCGGAGCCGACCAGGATGCCCTCCCGGTGCTGCAATAAAAGGCTCTTGGGAATGGTGGGCACACGGTGGAAATATTTCAGATACGACTGGGAAATCATCTCATAGAGGTTTTTAAGGCCCACCTTGTTCTTGACCAGCAAAATCATATGGTGGGTCTTTGCCACGTCCGTGCGCCTGAGGGTGTGGTAGACGCTCTCGATATCGTCCACGGTCTTCGCGCCCTGCTGCTTTAGCATGGGGATGAATTTTCCCATCATGCGTGCCACGACCATGGCGTCGTCGCTTGCTCGGTGGTGGTTGAACTTCGGCAGCCCCAGGTGGTTGGAGACGATATCCAGCTTGAATTTTTTAAGCTCCGGGCACAGGGCCTGACTCAGGGCGAGGGTATCGAGAAAGACCGGCTGAAAGCGCAGGCCCTGGCGGATCGACGCCGCGGTCATGAAGCCCACGTCAAAGTGGGCGTTATGGGCGATGATGGGCCGATCCCCGGCAAACTCCATGAACATCTGCATGGCTTCCTTTTCCAGCGGCGCACCCTGTACGTCGCTGTCGCGGATACCGGTGAGGTTCGTGATGTCCGGCGGGATATGGCGCTGGGGATCGACAAAGGTGTTGAAGGTGTCGATGATCTCGGTGCCGGAAAAGAGGATGGCGCCGATCTCGGTCATGCGGTCGGTCTGGGCGTTGAGGCCGGTGGTCTCGATGTCGAAGGCCACAAACTCGGTATCCAGCGGGAGGCTCGACTTGCCGATGACGGCGCTGTTGCCGTCCATGTCGTTGAGGTAATAGGCCTCCATGCCGTAGATGATCTTGACGCCCTCCTTCTTGCCCGCCTTCCACATGTCGGGGAAGGCCTGGGCCACGCCGTGGTCGGTGACCGCGATGGCGGGCATGCCCCAGTAGGCCGCGCGCTTGACGACGGCGGCGGGGTCGGTCAGGGCGTCGAGGGCGGAAAAGCGGGTGTGCAGGTGCAGCTCCACGCGCTTTTCGGGCGCGTTGTCCGGGCGGATGACGCGCTTGGATTTCATGATGTTTCTGGGGTCGAGCACCATGTCGTCGTCGTACTTGGAGTAGATGATCTCCCCCTGGACGATGAGGTGGTCCCCAGGCTTGATTTCTTCGATAATGCTTTTGTCGTCGTCCGAGCGCAGGAAGCGGGAAATGCGGATGGAATTTGTGCGGTCGGTCATGTCAAAGCACAATACCGCCCCGCCGCTTTTCTGGATGGTGCGGCTCGTGACCGCGACCACGTCGCCCTCCACCGCCACGCGCCCGCTCTCAAGGTTCAGGGTGTTCATGGGCACGGGCTTCATCTTGATCTGCCGCCCCATGAGCACATTGCCCGTGGGCTTGGAGAAGTTCGAGCTCATGCGCGTGTCCACCGCCGCGGCGCTGGCTTTTACACGCGGATACTCCGGGAGGATGCCGACGGTGTCCAAGGCGTAGTCCAGGCGGATGTTCTCGCTGATGCGCTGGATATCCACCGGCGACGGCATGGACGCAAACCACGCCGCGATGGAGAGGCTGCGCTGCCGCACATCCACCTGTACGTCGGTGACGTAGGCCTTGTCCAGTCCTCCCGCCGCCGCGGATAAGTTCTCGCAGCCTGGGAAGATGGTCAGAAACGGGGTATGGTCGCTCATGCGTCAGCCCCGTCGCTTTCGATGAGATCAATGAGACGGTCGCAGAGCTCCTCGTAGGGATATGTACCGAGCACCACACCCTTTTTGAAGAGCAGGCCCCGGCCCTTGCCGCCCGCGATGCCGTAGTCGGCCTCGCGCGCCTCGCCGGGTCCGTTGACCACGCAGCCCATGACGGCCACGGTGATGTCGCGCTTCATGTCCTTTACGCGCTGCTCCACCTCGGAGGCAAGGGAGATAAGGTCGATCTCCGTCCTGCCGCAGGTGGGGCAGGACACGAACTTCACACCGCCGGGACGAAGGCCCGCGGCCTTCAAAATGGCGATGCCGACCGAGACCTCACGCACGGGGTCGGCGGTGAGGGAGACACGGATGGTGTCGCCGATGCCCTCACTCAAAAGCGTGCCGATGCCGACGGCGGACTGGATGGTGCCGTTCCACTCGGTGCCCGTCTCGGTGACGCCAAGGTGCAGGGGGTACGGGAAGGTCTCGGCGGCGAGGCGGTAGCTCTGGATCGTGAGCGGCACGGAAGAGGTTTTCAGCGACAGGCAGATATCGTCAAAGCCGAACTTGTTCAGAAGCTCCACATGGCCCTGCGCGCTCTCCACCATGGCCTCCGGGCAGGGGTGGCCGTACTTTTCCACGAGCCGCTTTTCGAGCGACCCGGCGTTGACGCCGATGCGGATGGGGATGTGCCGTGCCTTGCAGGCCTCGGCCACGGCCTTGACGTTTTCCTCGCCGCCGATGTTTCCGGGGTTGATGCGGATCTTGTCGATGCCGCGCGCGGCGGCCTCGAGGGCGAGGCGGTAGTCAAAATGGATATCCGCCACCAGCGGCACGCTCACCTGCTCCTTGATGGCGGACACAGCCTTCGCCGCCTCCATGTCGGGGATGGCGATGCGCACGATATCGGCGCCCGCCGCCTGCATGGCGCGGATCTGCTTTACGGTGGCCTCCACGTCCCAGGTCTTGGTGGAGCACATGGTCTGTACCGTAACAGGCGCGCCGCCGCCGACAGGCAGCGTGCCGAGGGTGATCTGTTTCGTTTTCGTTCTGTCTTTCATGGCAGCACCTCATATCAGTGTGGAGTTTGGAGTGTGGAGTGTGGAGTTAGGTGGCTGCAAATCACAACTCCTAACTCCACACTCCTAACTCCAAACTTATTTTGTAAAGATCCTCCAGATATCATGGAGCATCACAAAGGCCATCAGGGCCAGCAGCAGCACCATGCCCGCCGCGTGGATGTAGCCCTCATACTTGGGGTTGAGCTTTTTGCCCGTCACGGTCTCGATGATCCAGGTCACCAGCACCAGGAAGATCCTGCCGCCGTCCAGCGCCGGAAGGGGCAGCAGGTTCATGATGGCGAGGTTGACCGCGATGAAGGCCGTGAGGTAGAAGATGTTGTAAAACGCGTCCCCGGTGGTCGGGGCGGATTCGCCGGTCTCGGCCATGAGGTCCACGATGCCCACCGGCCCGCTCATCTCCTCCACGCTGACCTTGCCGTGGATGAGCTCGTCAAGGCCCAGCTTCACCCAGCGGGAAAACTCCATGCAGGTGTTCCAGGCGTTTTTCAGTACCGTCAGGGGCGTTGCCTTCTCATAGCCGAAGTAGAAGCCGTACATCTTCTGACTCTGACCCTCATAGAGGATGCGCTCCATGGGGAAGTTCTTGAGCTGCACCTTCTCCCCGTCCCGCTTGAGCACAAGGTCATACACCCCGCTGCCCTGGTCGAGGAAGTCGCCCACGTCCATCTGCATGAAAATGCGCTTGCCGTCGATCTTATAAAACTCGTCGCCCTTGTGCAGGCCCTCCTCGCTCTGATAGGGGCAGCCGGGCATGAAGTCCTCGATCACGCTCGTTCGGAAGCCGTAAGCCCCGGAATAGAGGATGATGACAATGACAAGGCCCAGCAGGAAGTTCATGGAGGCCCCGGCCGCGAGGATCAGGATCCGCTTCCAGGGGGCCTGGTTGGTGAAGGCCCGGGGGTCGTTTGATTCCTCATCCTCGCCCATCATGGCGCAGTAGCCCCCGAAGGGCACGATGCGCAGGGAGTAGAGGGTCTCTTTGCCCTGCTTCTGCCAGATGGCGGGGCCCATGCCGAGGGCAAATTCCAGTACCTTCACGCCGCAGAGCTTTGCCACGGCGAAGTGGCCGAACTCGTGGATGCCCACGAGCAGGCCGAACAGCAGGATCGCAAGAATTGCATAAAGTGCGGTGGTCATAGATAAGTCTCCTGAAAAACTTTACAGCTGTGCGTTAATAAGTTTGGAGTTTGAAGTGTGGAGTGTGGAGTGTGGAGTTGCAGAAGTTTACACGCATGCACATCATAAACTCCTAACTCCTAACTCCAAACTCCTAACTCCAAACTGTTTAAAACTTCTCTTTCACATAGATCCTCGCGGCCTCGTCGGCGGCGAGGATGGCGTCGAGGTCCGGGTGCGCGGTGAAGGGGATGGCCTCTACCGCCCCGGCTGCGGCGTCATAGATGCGGTTGTAGCCCAGCTCTTTTCTGAGGAACTTGTGTACCGCCACCTCGTTTGCAGCCGACATGACGCAGGCCGCCGTGCCGCCTTTTCTCGCGCAGTCCATGGCGAGCCTGAGGCAGGGGGTCTTCTCGTAGTCGGGCGCTTCAAACGTGAGGTCGCGCAGCTTATAGAAGTCCAGATGCTCGAACATCGACGGGCAGCGCTCGGGATAGGTCAGGGCGAGCTGGATCGGAAGGCCCATATCCGGCACGCCGAGCTGGGCGATCACCGTTCCGTCGCACAGCTCCACCATCGAATGGATCACGCTCTGGGGGTGGACCACGACCGTTATATCATCGGGCGTGACCGAAAAAAGGTGCATGGCCTCGATAAACTCCAGGCCCTTGTTCATCATGGTGGCGCTGTCTACGGATATCTTCGCGCCCATGCTCCAGTTCGGGTGTGCCACAGCCTGCTCGGGCGTGACGTTTTCGAGCTCTGCGCGCGCTTTGCCGCGGAAAGGTCCGCCCGAGCCGGTGAGTAAAATTTTATGCAGCTCCCCGGGCTTTCTGCCCATGAGGCACTGGAAGATCGCCGAGTGCTCGGAGTCCACGGGCACGATCTCCGCGCCCTTGTCCCTGGCCCTGCGCATCACGATCTCGCCCGCGCAGACAAGGGTCTCCTTGTTGGCAAGGGCAATGCGCTTCTTTTCATCAATGGCGGCGAGGGTGGGCTTCAAGCCGATCGCGCCGGACACCGCCGTGACCACGCAGTCGGGCTCCGAAAAGGTCGCGGCCTCCATCAGGCCCTCAATGCCGGAGCCGACGCGGATGTCGGTATCGGCGACGGCGATTTTAAAAGCTTTCGCCGCCTGCTCGTCATAGACCGCGACAAAGGCGGGCCTGAATTTGCGGGCCTGCTCTTCCAGCAGGTCGATCTTGCGCTGTGCGGTCAGGGCCGCGACGCGAAGCCCCAGGTGCTCGGCGGCCCCCAGTGTCTGCCGCCCGATGGACCCGGTGCTGCCCAGGACGGAAATGGCGTTGACCATGGCATGTTACCTCGGTATTTCTATAGTCTGTAGCTTACGCGGTTTTATTATGGAATATGATCTTGACAGTGTATCCGCCCTCGAAACGACGGCGCAGCTTCACTTTCCACTTTTATTTGACGCCGCCGTAGCGTCTGTCGCGGGCGTTGAAGACCGCGATGGCCTTGTCCAGCTCCTCCGGGGAGAAGTCGGGCCAGAGCACATCGGTGAAGTAAAACTCGGCGTAGGCGCACTGCCAGAGAAGGAAGTTTGAGATGCGCTGCTCCCCGCCCGGGCGGATGAGCAGGTCGGGGTCGGGGATGCCCGCGGAATACAGGTAGCCCGAAAAGTCCTCTTCGGTCAGGTTTTCGTCCGCCTTACCCTCTGCCACATCCCGGGCATAGCGGCGCGCGGCGTGCAGGATCTCGTCCCGTCCGCCGTAGTTGAGGCAGATGTTGGCCTGGAAGCCCTCATAGCGCTTGGAGATCTCGTCGGTCTTTTCCACCAGCGCCTGCAGCTCGGGGCTCAGACCCTCCAGATCGCCGAAGACCTTCATGCGGATGTGGTCCCTCTCCATGGTGTCGATGGCCTCATGGAGGTATTTGCCCAACAGCTTCATGATGGTGGAGACCTCGCCCTCCGGGCGCTTCCAGTTTTCGGTGGAGAAGGCGTAGACCGTCAGATACTCCACGCCGATGTTCTTGCAGTAGGTGGCGATTTTGCGGAAGGTCTCCGCGCCGACGGCGTGGCCCGCCGTCCGGGGCAGGCCGCGCTTTTTCGCCCAGCGGCCGTTGCCGTCGAGTATAATGGCAATATGGCGGGGAACGCGGGTCTGCGCCCGCTCCCCCGCCGGATTGTTGTTAGGCATATTAAATCTCTGTCAGTTCCTTTTCCTTCTTCTCGCAGATCTTGTCGATCTCCTTGATGAAATCGTCGGTCAGCTTCTGGATGTCCTTCTCGGCGATCTTGTAGTCGTCCTCGGTAATCTCGGAGGCCTTCTGCTGCTTCTTCATTTTCTCGACCGCGTCGCGGCGGATGTTGCGGATGGCAACCTTGGAGGTCTCGCCGTATTTCTTGGTCTGCTTGACAAGATCCTTGCGGCGCTCCTCGGTCAGGGGCGGGAAGACCAGGCGGATGGCACGGCCGTCGTTCTGGGGGTTGATGCCGAGATCGGAGGCGAGGATCGCCTTTTCGATCGCCTTGAGCAGACTGCCGTCCCAGGGCTGGATCATCAGGGAACGGGGGTCGGGGGTAGAGACGGACGCCACCTGGAGCAGGGGCGTGTCCACGCCGTAGTAATTGACGGTGATGGGATTGAGCACAGCGGTGTTGGCTCTGCCCGCGCGGATGGCGCCCAGGTCAGAGGTGAGCGCGTCGCAGGTCTTTTGCATCTTGCGTTCGATTTCAGGATAGTCAGACATGTTCGTACCTCCGTTTTTGTTTATGATAGATTCGATAAAAATAAACGACTATTGATAATGCTGCGGAGGTTAGGAACGGATTGCCGCACCAGTGTGCGCACTGGTTCGCAATGACAAGCCTTTCGCTTTCCGCATTATAAGAACAGACGCCAAAACGTTCCCTCCTGTCTTTGCGAGGAGCGAAGCGACGTGGCAATCCGTTTCTCATTTCACTCCACAATGGTTCCCACGTTCTCGCCCGCGAGGACCTTCAGGATGTTCTCGGGCCGGGCCAGGGCGAAGACCGCGGCGGGGATGTTGTTCTCCATGGCAAGGGCGGTGGCGGTGGTGTCCATGACGGCCAGGTGTCTCGCCAGGACCTCGTCGTAACTGATGGCGTCAAATTTGACCGCCGTCGGGTCCTTTCTCGGATCGGCGGAGTAGACGCCGTCGATATTCTTGGCAAGGAGTATGCCGTCGGCGTGGATTTCGGCCGCGCGCAGGGCGGCCGCGGTATCGGTGGAGAAGAAGGGCGCGCCGCTGCCGCCGGCGAAGAGGACGATCTCGCCCGCCTCCAGGTACTCGATGGCGCGGCGGGTGTCGTAGCGCTCGCCCACGCCCATGATGTCCACGGCGGTCATGACGCGCGCCTTCGCGCCGAGCTGACGCAGCACATCGCACACGGCAATGCAGTTCATGCAGGTGGCGAGCATGCCCATGCGGTCGGCGTTGACGCGCTCGACCTTCCCGGCTCCGTCCTTGACGCCGCGCCAGAAGTTGCCGCCGCCGATGACGATGCCGATCTGGGTGCCCTGCTCCGAGGCCTTCTTCAGCACCTCGCACACAGTGGAGATGAGGTCAAAGTCAAAGCCGGTCTTTTTCTCCCCGGCCAGTGCCTCACCGCTGATCTTGATAACGACACGGTTAAACTTTTTCATGGTACAAATCCTTTCGGTTTGAGTGTGGAGTTAGGAGTGTGGAGTGTGGAGTTACAGAATATTACTTAGCGCTGAACACTGATCTTTATCCAATGTGCGCTTCTGTGAGCGAAGCCTGTTATGACCGCGCCGCAGGCGCTCATTAACTCCAAACTCCTAACTCCAAACTCCAAGCTGATATTAAATGTCCAGTATTCCCAGAATGATGATGCCCGCCACGACGACCGCGATGCTGAGATAGTGCTTGACGGAGAGCCTTTCCTTGAGGAAGATGTGGCTCCACAGCACGCTTGCCACGCAGTAGCTGGAGATGATGGGCGCGGCGAAGGCCACATGGGCGCTGTCGGCGATGGCATAGATATAGAAGAACTGGCCGATGGTCTCAAAGACCGCGCCGGTGTACTTGGGCAGCTCCTGTCTGGCGATGAGCTTCTGCTTCTTGATGCCCAGCACATAGATCGCGCAGCAGATTCCCACGACGAGGAAGGTCAGCTCATAGGCGCAGTTGGCGCTGTCCTCATTGAGCGTTTCGAGCACGATGCTGTCGGCAAAGGTGCCCAGGGCGTCCAGCAGGCAGTAGACGACGGGGATCGCAATGGCGATCCAGCTCTTGGCGTAGTGGTGGTTGGAGGCGTCCTGGCGCGCTTTTCTGAGTTCCTCATCCTCGTTGGCCTCGACAAAGCCGAGGGCGATGACGCCGCCTGCGACCAGGGCCACGGCGAGCAGCGCCACGGGGGGCAGGTCTTCGCTGATGCCTTTGGTGGCAAAGGTCAGCAGCGCCACGATCGCGCCGGAGCTGTTGCAAATGGGGCTTGATATAGACAGCTCAATATACCGCAGCCCCAGATAGCCGATGGCCATGGAGAGGATATAGAGCATGGAGACGGGCAGGTAGGTGATGATGACGTGCCAGTTCATTTCGACGCCGTTTGCGAAGATCTCGTAGGCCGCGTGCAGGCCCATCACCAGGCCCACGGCCATGACCATTTTCAGGTGACTGTACTTGTCCTTCCGGTCCTGGCAGCCGATTTTGGAAAACAGATCTGAGCCGCTCCAGCACAGGAGCGCGATGATTGCGAAGGTAAACCACATGGAATGCTTGTCCTCTTTCTCTACAGTATGCGCAAAACGCACCACTATTGATAATACCACAGCTTCCCGCATTTGACAATTACAAGTTTTGCGTTGCCTTTCAAGCGACACATCTCGCGGCCTCCGCGTGCTACAATGCGTGCATGAACATCATCTACGCGGATACGCTCTTTGCCCTCAGCGTGTTTACGGATTACCTGCTGCTCGTGGTGACGGCGCGCTTTTGCTCGCTCAGGCTCCGGCGCCGGCGTTATCTCGCGGCGGCGGTGCTCGGCGGGGTTTACGCGGTGGCGGTGTTCCTGCCGGGCCTCTCGTGGCTCGCCCACCCGCTGTGCGAGCTCTGCGCCGCCGGATTCATGGGCCTTCTGGCCTTCGGAGGCGAGGAAAAGCTCTTTCGCTGCTGCGCGGCCTTCCTCGCGGTGTCGGCGAGCTTCGGCGGCGCAGCCTGGGCGGTGTGTATACAAAGCTCCGGCGGCGGGACGCCGGACATCCGGCTGCTCGCCGCCGTCTTTCTCGGCAGCTACGCCGTGCTGACTCTCTTGTCGTACACCCGCAGGCGTCGGGCACGGGAGCACCGTGTCGGGGTCACGCTCGCCCTCGGACCGCGCAGAGCTTCCTTCACCGCCCTGGAGGACAGCGGCAACTGTCTCACCGATCCCCTCACCGGCGACCGCGTGATGCTGGCAAGTCCCGCGGCGCTGCGCCCGCTCTTTCCCGGGCAGGAAGAGCTTTTGGAGCTCGGCGCGGTGGAGCTCGTGCAAAACGCCGCGCCCCGCCGCTTTCGCCTGCTGCGGTGCGGGAGCGTCGGCGGTCCCGCGCTCCTCGCCGCCTTCCGCCCCGACACGGTCACGGTGGACGGGGAAAAGCGTTCCCTGCTCGTCGCGGTAAGTGAACACGCGAAGGGAGACGGATTTGAGGGAATCTTCTGAATATACCGCCGCCCTTATGTGAAAGGAGGAACGTACAGTGTTGGCAAAGCCGCAGATCTTTTTTCTTCGCCGTCAGCTGCTTCAGATTCTGGGGATCGAGCCGCCGCCGGTTTTTTACATTGGGGGCAGCGACACCCTGCCCCCGCCGCTGGAACGCGAGGAGGAGGCCGCTGCCATCGCGGCCCTGGAGGCCGGAGACGAGACGGCGCGCAAGACGCTCATTGAACATAACCTGCGCCTTGTGGTGTACATTGCCAAGCGCTTTGAAAACACCGGCGTCAACATTGAGGACCTCATCTCCATCGGCACCATCGGCCTCATCAAGGGCATCAACACCTTCAACGCCGGCAAAAAGATCAAGCTCGCCACCTACTCGAGCCGCTGCATCGAAAACGAGATTCTGATGTACCTGAGAAAGCTCAGCGGGCAGAAGACCGAGGTCAGCTTCGATGAGCCCCTGAACACCGACTGGGACGGCAACGAGCTGCTTTTAAGCGACATTCTCGGCACCGAGGAGGACGAGGTCTGCCGCGCTCTGGAGGACGATGCGGAAAAGCGCGTGCTGCTGGAGGCGGTGGACGGTCTGGAGGGCCGGGAGAAGGAGATCATTCTGCTGCGCTTCGGCCTTGCGGGCGGGCGCGAGTACACCCAGAAGGAGGTGGCCGACATGCTGGGCATCTCCCAGAGCTACATATCGCGCCTGGAAAAACGCATTCTGGAGCGTTTGAGACGGGACGTGACGCGGCTTTTGCAGGTATGAGAAATTTTTGTTGACAAATCGCAATCAATTCCATTATAATAACAACTCGGCGGCAGCTGCCGCCGGGTGATTTTTTACCACGTCAACTACTTTCCCGGGTCCCCCGGGGATGTTGAGTATCAACCGAACCCTTTGACGGTTCAGAGAAAGGAGTGCACCCCATGCTTCGTACTTATCAGCCCAAGAAGCTCCAGCGCAAGAAAGAGCACGGCTTCCGCAAGAGAATGAAGACCGCCAACGGCCGCAAGGTCCTTGCCCGCCGCAGAGCAAAAGGCAGAGCGCAGCTCAGCGCCTGAGGCGCACCGTGAGCAGGAATCGGGAATAACTTTTCAGGGCGGAGCGATCCGCCCTTTAGGTGCTTGCGGACCTTTTTGCGGGCACCGGGAGGCAGAGCGACGTGAATGTCCGGAACACCCTAAAAAAGAACAGTGACTTCCGCCGCCTCTACGCCAAGGGCAAAAGCGCGGCCACGCCCTACCTTGTGGTCTACTGCCGGAAAAACCGGCTCGACCGCAACCGGGCGGGCTACACCGTGTCCACCAAGCTCGGCCACGCGGTGGTGAGAAACCGTGTGCGCCGCCGCCTGCGGGAGATCGTGCGCCTCAACGCCGGGGCCGTCAAGCCCGGCTACGATCTGGTGCTGGTCGCCCGCTCGCGCGCCGTGGACGCGGAGTACCGGCAGCTCGAGCAGGCTTATTTAAAAGCCTGCGGAAAGCTCGGCATCCGGCAGGAGGAGACGAAATGAAGCATCTTCTGCTGGCCCTGATCCGCTTTTACCGCCGCGGCATCTCCCCCCTGCGTCAGCCCTGCTGCCGCTTCACCCCGACCTGTTCCCGGTATGCCATGGAGGCCATCGAAAAATACGGTGCCCTCAAGGGCGGCTGGATGGCCCTCCGCCGTATCTGCTGCTGCCACCCCTTCTATCACGGGCGGCGCGGCTTTTACGACCCTGTACCCTGACGGGTACATCCCCTATCTTTTATGAACTGAGGAATGAACTATGTCATTTGGGGAAATCATTACCTGGCCCTTCGCCAAGCTGATGGTCTGGCTGTACAACCTGACCGGCAACTACGGCCTGGCGCTGACCCTGTTCGCCCTGGCCGTCAACCTCATCATGACGCCCTTCATGGCCAAGAGCAAGAAGAGCATGATGCGCTCCTCCCGCCTCCAGCCCAGGATTCAGGAGCTGCAGCGGCGGCATGAGGGCAACCCCCAGAAGCTCAACGCCGAGATGCAGAAGCTGTATCAGGAGGAAGGCATCAGCCCCATGTCCGGCTGCCTCTGGTCCCTGATCCCCTTCCCCATCCTGATCGCCCTGTACTCCGTCGTCCGCCAGCCCCTGACGCGCATGATGTTTGTGGCCAAGGACTTTGTGACCGTGCTGCAGGACTACTTTGTGGGCAAGGGCCTGTATGAGGCCGCCGCCGGCCGCGCCAGCGCCTACCAGGAGATCGAGCTTGCAAAGCTGAACCACGCCAACTGGACCTCCATGACCGCGGATCTCGCCGACAAGCTGGACCCCAATCTCTTTGACCTGGACTTCAGCTTTCTCGGTCTGAACCTGGGCGACCAGCCCAAGATCAGCACCCTCTGGGAGGGGCCCTACACCTGGGCCGCCATCGGCCTGTTCCTGATCCCCTTCATTTCGGCCGGTCTTTCCTACCTGTCGATGAAGGTCAGCTCCGCCTCCAACCCCACCCCGGGCGGTGACGCGCAGCAGCAGGCCACCATGAACACCATGAACCTGATGATGCCCCTCATGAGCGTGTGGATCTGCTTTGTCATGCCCGCCGCCATGGGTATCTACTGGATCGCAAACTCCATCTTCGGCATGGCCCGTGACTACCTGCTGACCAAAAAGTACAAGGCAGAGCTTGACAAGGAGGACGCGGTGAAGGCCGCCCAGCGCGCCGAACGCGACGCCGAGATGGAAGCCAAAAAGGCCGAGTATGAGCGCCTGAAGGCCGAGGGCAAGACCGCCCAGAACACCAACACCAGCAAGAAGAAGCTCCAGGCCAGCGAGAAGCAGAAGCTTGATGAGCGCAAGGCCGCCCTTGACCGCGCAGACCGCGCCGCGAGGCGCGAGCGCCTGGGCATCAAGGAGGCGGAAAAGCCCGCTTCCCAGGTGGGCAACCGCCGCTACGCCAGAGGCCGCGCCTACGTCCCCGACCGCTTCTCCAATCCCGAGAACGCCGAGGCCGCAACCATCGCGGCAGCGGAGGCCTCCGAGGACGCCCCGTCCATCGACGAGACCGTGGACGCCGCCGTCGAGACGGCGGAAACCGTCGTTGAGAGCGCTGCCGGCACCGTCGAGACTGCCGTCGAAGGCGCCGAGGCCGCTGTCGAGACCGCCGCGGAGGAGCTTTCCGCCGCAGAGACCCCCGAGACCGAACAAGAGTAAACAGGAGAGTCTGATAAACTATGATCAATACACTGGAAAAGTCCGCCCGCACGGTGGACGCCGCCATTGAAGAGGCCCTCAAGGAGCTGGGGATGAGCCGCGACGACGTGTCGGTGGAGATCCTGGACATGGGCAAGACCGGCTTTCTCGGCTTCGGCGCGCAGCCCGCGCGCGTGCGCGTGAGCTACGAGACTCCCGATCCCGAGCCTGTCAAACCCGCAAAGCCCGCTCCCGCCCCCAAGGCGGAGAAGAAGCCCGCCCCCGCGAAGTCCGAGAAGGCAGACAAGCCCGCCAAGGCGGAAAAGCCCAGGGCTGAGAAGACAGAGGCCCCCAAGGCCGAGCCCAGGCCCGCCGCTCCCGCCGTCACCGACGAGAACGCCGACTATGCCGCCATCCGCACTTTCCTCACGGGTCTGCTCGATCGCATGGGCGTCAACGCCGAGATGGACATCAGCCCCCGCGACAACGGCGGCATCAACGTCAACCTCACAGGTCCCGCCATGGGCGCCATCATCGGCCGCCGCGGCGAGACGCTGGACGCCATCCAGCACCTGACCAACTACGTCGTCAACAAGGACAGCGAGAAGCACCTGCACATCTCCGTCGATGCCGAGGCCTACCGCTCCAAGCGGGAGGAGTCGCTGACGCACCTGGCCGAGAAGATGGCGGAGAAGGCCATCAAGTATAAGCGCAGCATGGCCCTCGAGCCCATGAACTCCTACGAGCGTCACGTCATCCACACGGCGCTGCAGAACTACGAGGGCGTCACCACCAGCTCCACCGGCGTTGAGCCGAACCGCCGCGTGGTGGTCTCCTACGTCCGCCCGGAGAAGTCCGAGCAGCCCAGACCCGACAACAAGCCCAAGAGCAGAGAATGGGCATAACGTCAAACGAAACTCGCTCCATTCCACATTCCCGGTTCCGAAGAGCCGGGAATGTTCCATATCCGCTCCTTCCGTTTTCCTTTCCCCATCAAAGTCTGAGGCTTTGCTTTTGAGGGACGGGGGAGGTTTTTATATCCGCATCTTCACTTTTCACTTTTCACTTTTCACTTTTCACTTTTCACTTTCCGCTTTCCGCTTTCAAAAATTTTACTTCCCCTCTTGCATGTTGACAGTATTTGTAGTACGATGCAAGAGCAACAGGATATAGCGGAGGATAAGCCAATGATTTTTGAAAATGTAAGAGACGCTCTCGCGCAGCAGTTTGAGGTCGACCCTGAGACCATCACCATGGACACCAGCCTCATCGACGACCTGGGCGCCGATTCCCTCGACGTGGTGGAGCTTATCATGTCCCTGGAGGATATGTACGGCATCTCCATCTCCGACGAGGAGGCGGCCCAGCTCCACACTGTCAGACGGATCGTCGACTATCTGGAAAAGCTCCAGTAAAAAGCTTCCGTAAAAAAATGACGCTGCGAATGTGCAGCGTCATTTTTTTCGTGGTATACGATTCTGCGCCACGCCGACTGCAGAAGGCTTCGCTTACGCTCGCGCCGCTGTCTGGTAATGAAGCGGTAACATCTGTCATCCTGCGTACAAACGAGGGATGACAGCCGCCTGACGTTTTTTTATCCGTATGTATGCAGCCCATGCATAAAGGTGTTCACGCCCGCGAAGGTGAAGAACACCACCGGCACGGCGATCACGAGATACCAGGCCATGAAGGTTCCCTTCCGCCTGCTGCGAAGACGCAGGTGCAGATATACCGCGTAGATGATCCAGGTGATCAGGGCCCAGACCTCCTTGGGGTCCCAGGTCCAGAAGGCGGACCATGCCTGTTCGGCCCAGATCGCGCCGGAGAGGATGACCACCGTGAGAAACAGAAAGCCGAAGGCCACCATGCGGTAGCTGAGATAATCCATCTGGTCCAGGGCCTTCTTGTCCGCGTTCCCCTTTTTCACCGCCAGCAGATAGCGCAGCGCGATGCAGCCCGCAATCACGAAGGCCGCGTAGCTTAAAACCGCCGATCCGATGTGCACGCCGAACCAGGCGCTGCGCAGGGCAGGCATCAGATCCTTGATCTCCATGGGCTGGAGCGCCGCGTAGGTCATGACCAGCAGCGCCGCCGGCATGGCAACGACGGACAGCCAGTCGGTCCTGAGCTTTCTGCGCATGACAATGAGCATCAGCGCCACGCCCCAGGCGAAGGCGTTGGCAAACTCAAACTGGTTGGAAAGCGGCAGGCGTTTGGCGACAATGCCGCGCACGACGAGAAACACCGTGTGCACCGCGAAGGCCGCGAGGAACACGTACCACGCGCCTTTAAGCAGTCTGTCCTTCTTGAACGCCGTGCCCGTAAACTCGAGGATGACCGCGATGCCGTACATCACCAGGGCGATAAAAAACATTGCTTTCATACTTTACCTCTCTCTGCTTCCATTTGTCCCTGAACAGGACACTTTACTCCACACTTCAAACTCTTTCAGCTCTTCTCCCAGCTCGATGCGCATACGCTCGGGCTTGGGGCCGAGGACCGCGTAGCCCTCCCTGTCGGTCTTCACCAGCACCGGCTCATAGAAGAACGTAATATAGAGTCCCACGATCATCATTGTGAAGGCCGCCACCAGCGCCCCGTTCCAGAGGCGCGACACATGCTTGATGCGGATGCCGGGGTAGTCCACCGGGGCGTTGAAGCGAAAGCGCAGATTGTTGACCGTGAGCTCATCCCCCGGCTCTGCCAGCACGGGAGTGAAGACCCCGTCGGAGAAGGTCTCCGCCTGGTAGATGGGGTGTGGGTAGCTGCCCTGGGTGATGGTGATGAGGGTGACCTCGCCGCCGGGGTCGCGGATGAAATCGGGGTAGAGCGTATCATAGAGGATGCCGCTTTTGCCGTCGGCGGAGAGGTAGGACTGCTCGGTGAGCAGAAAATCGTCGCTGCCGCCGTTTTCCAGGTCCGTCACCGTGACCGAGCCCGCCGTGCCGAAGGTCTGCTGGAAGAGCTTCCAGGGGCCGAAGGAGAAGGGGTGGTTGACCTTGAGCTCGGCGATCTCGCTGCGTTTTCCGTTCGGCAGGGTGATCTGCACATGGCTCTGATAGTCGAGCCTGCCCGTGTCGTCCGCCATGCGGAAGTCGTGCACGTGGATCTCGGTGCCGTCGTCCATGAAAACGGACTCACCCGGCATGCAGTCCCGGTCCGTCACTGTAGGCGTATACAGGGCCAGCGCCCCGAAAATGACGGTGAGTAAAATGGACAGGTGCGTGATAAAGGTCCCGTAGCGGCCGAAGCTGTGCCTGTGCCAGACGGTGGCCTCGCCCACGTTCTCCGCCCTGCAGCGCATGTCCGTAAGGTGCTCCCGCAGCTTCTCCGTGCCCTCGGGGGTGAGGCGCACGGTGTCGGGTGTTTTGGCGGCGCGCTCGGTCTCGCCCTTCGCCGCCTTCACCACCGAGCGGATGCGCAGGATCGAACACAGGCTCAGATTCAGGCACAGCAGCACGAGCAGAGCGATAAAATACCAGCTCTCAAATACGCGGTTTAAGCGCAGCAGGAGGATATAGCCGTGGAAGGAGCGGTAGGTCTGCGCGTACCAGGCGATCTCGCGGCCCTGGGGGATCACGGTGCCCACGATGGAGCAGAGGGCGATCAGCACCAGCAGGATGATCCCGAAGCGCATGGAGCGCAGGAAGTTGAATACTTTTTTCATGGGCATGTCCCCTTCGTGAAAAACGGCCCGCCCAACCGGGCGGGCCGTTTAGATTGCTGCATTATGCCGCTTGCTGTCTTGTCAGCTTCAGGATCATATCCGTGGCCTGGCCGCAAGAACTGGGCGTCACGGGCGAGGGAGCGGATGGGATCGAGCTGCTCGTCGGTGTACTGCCCGTCTGCGACCGCTTTGGCCAGCAGCTCGGTCAGGTACTCGAGGCGGTAGCCCACGGTGTAGGTGCGCGTCTCGATCTTTTCCTGCACGCCGCGGACCTCGCTCACCAGATCATAGTGGCACTGGGAGCAGGTGTTGGCAATGAGCTCGGGATTGTCCAGGGGGCTTATCAGGTTGTGGCTGTGGTAGGCCTCCCCATTGGCGTTCACCGCGTCGGGCATGTGGCAGTCGGCGCAGGTGAAGGTGTCGGCGTGGGGGCTGCCGGCGCCGAGGAAGGTCTCAAACTCGGGGTGCTGCACCTTGATCTGCTTGACGCCGGTGCGGGGGTTGGTCCAGTCGGCAAAGGGTTCGCCGGTGGGGAAGTTCGCGCCGTCGTTGAAGTAGGCCAGCATCGTCTCGGGGGCCATGGAAGCAAGATCGTGGTGGGCGATGGTGGTGGCCTTCGTGTCGGGGGCGAAGTAGTACTCGTTGTGGCACTGGCCGCAGGCGAGGTTTGCCGGCGCAATCTTGTCAAAGTCGTCGCCCACCGCGTCGATCCAGTAGGTGTGGGTGATGGTGATGTCGCCGGGGGTGTTGGCGTGGCAGGTATAGCAGCTGATGCCCTCGGTGATCTGGGCCTGGACCTCGGTCCAGTCCTTCTGGTAGGCGGAGACGCCCTCCTCGTTTACCATGTTGGTAAAGTCGGGGGTCTTGCAGGTCCAGCAGTTGGCCAGCGGGTGCGGACGGCCGGTGGCCTCGATGTCCTCCACATCGTAGTAGTGGCCGCGGGCCGCCTTGTAGTCCTTGGCAAAGCCGTAGCCCTCGTACAGGCCGCGCAGCATCGGGTAGAGCTCGAGGTAATCCTCGGCCTCGCTGCTCTCCCTGGTCATGCACCAGGTGTTGTACTGGTCGGGGTACTGGTCCTTCCAGTCCACCGCGTGCAGCACCGTCACGCCGGACATGGTCTGCACCTTGTGGGCGACCGGCTTTTCCTCGACCGCGGGCGCGGTGTAGCCGTAGGCTTCGCTCGACAGGCCGCCGCTCTGCAGCGCCAGGGCGACCGCATTTTTGATGGCCTCGGAGGTAACCGTTGCGCCGGAGACGGAGTCGACCGTCAGGCTCTGTGCTTCGACGATCTTGCCCGGGAGCTGGTCGACCGCCATGGTGCCGATACCCTCAGTCTCGTTGTGCTCGGTGACGGTGATCTCATAAATCTTCTTGTCGTCGGCCTTGACCTCGACCGTCACGTCCCCCACCTTGCCGGGGGCGCTGGCCGTCAGGGTCTGGGCGTTGGCGGAGGCCGCCTGCGCCAGGATCCCGGTGCCGATGTTGATCACCAGCAGCAGAGCCAGGAACGCACCGCAGCCCCCGCCGATCATGTTCAGAATTTTTTCCCGTTTCTTCTTGTCCTTTTTCATCATGTTCTCCTGTTCTCAAGTACAGTCCGGCTGACTCGTAATAAGAGTGCATGGATACATGTTTATCATATAATATTTTTATCTGTTTTGCAAGTCCTTTGTCACCGATTTTTCGTTCATAAACTTGCAGTAGATTTTTTTGACAAGGGCTGTTATACTGGTTAAGGTTTAATGTACATACACGAAAGGGCAAAAACCCGCAGATTGAAAGGAGATATACAATATGGGTCTTATCAGTGCAGCTTTGAACGCCGCAGCCGGCGTTGCCGCCGATCAGTGGAAGGAATACTTTTACTGCGACGCCCTCGACTCCAGCACCATCATGGTGCGCGGCCAGAAGCGCGGCCGCTCCAACAACGGCAGCGACAACATCATCTCCAGCGGTTCCGTCATCGCCGTGGCCGACGGCCAGTGCATGATCATCGTCGAGCAGGGCAAGATCGCGGAGCTGTGCGCCGAGCCGGGCGAGTTTGTCTATGACGCCTCCACCGAGCCCTCCATCTTCTCCGGCAGCCTGGGCGAGGGCATCGGCCAGGTCTTTGCCCAGATCGGCAAGCGCTTCACCTTCGGCGGCGTTGCCCCCAAGGATCAGCGCGTGTACTACTTCAACACCAAGGAGATCACCGGCAACAAGTACGGCACGCCCTCCCCCGTCCCCTTCCGCGTGGTTGACCAGCGCGCCGGCATCGACATCGACATCGGCATCCGCTGCTTCGGCGAGTACTCCTACCGCGTGGCAAACCCCATTCTCTTCTACACCAACGTCTCCGGCCCAGCTCAAGAGCGAGCTGCTGACCGCCCTCCAGCCCGCCTTTGCGAAGATCTCCGACCAGGGCATCCGCTACTCCAGCCTGCCCGGCCACACCACCGAGATCGCCGACGCCCTCAACGACGTGCTCTCGAACAAGTGGCGCGACCTGCGGGGTCTTGAGATCGTCGCCTTCGGCGTGTCCAGCGTCAAGGCCAGCGAGGAAGACGAGCAGATGATCAAGGAGCTGCAGCGCAACGCGGCCTTCCGCGATCCCAACATGGCGGCGGCGCACCTTGTCGGCGCGCAGGCTGCGGCCATGCAGGACGCGGCCAACAACGCCGGCGGCGCCGCCATGGGCTTCATGGGCATGAACATGGCCGCCCAGGCGGGCGGCGTGAACGCGGCGAACCTCTACGCCATGGGCTCCCAGCCCCAGGCTCCGGCAGCGCCCGCCGCCCCCGCGGCCGACGCCTGGACCTGCCCCGGCTGCGGCAAGAAGGCTTTCGGCAAGTTCTGCACCGAGTGCGGCACCAAAAAGCCCGTCGACGGCTGGACCTGCCCAAGCTGCGGTAAGGTGAACAAGGGCAAGTTCTGTGCCGAGTGCGGCGCCAAAAAGCCCGCGGACGCGCCGCTTTACAAGTGCGACAAGTGCGGCTGGGAACCGGAAGATCCCGCGCACCCGCCCAAATTCTGCCCCGAGTGCGGCGACCCCTTCACCGAGGAAGACATCGTAAAGTAAGTACGCAAATCACAATGACTGCTTGCCTCCCCCAGCCGCCCGCGGCGTTTGGGGGAGGTGTCGCGAAGCGACGGAGAGGGTTGCACGTTCCCGCTCTGTCACGAGTCCGCGAGATGTCGATCGGGCAGTAAGCCCGCATCGACGTCCGTGTCCCGTATGTTTCCGGACTTTCCCGCATTGGAGAGAGCAATGCGTGCAATTGACCTGGAAGGAAGTGATTTCCTTTGGCAGAACAAATCAGCAACTATCAGTGCCCATCGTGTACGGGGCCCCTGCGCTTTGACGGCAAAACGGGCAAACTCCAGTGCGACTACTGCGGCTCCAGCTTCAGTGTGCAGGAGATCGAGGCACTGTACAAAGAGAAGGACGAGGCTGCGGCCGACGCCGCCCAGCAGGCGGAGATGAAGCCGGACGACGTCAGTCTCGAGGGCGAGTGGGGCACCGGCTCCGACTGGGCAAAGGAGCAGGGCCTCAAGGCCTACAACTGCCCGAGCTGCGGCGCGGAGCTCATCTGCGACGCGACCACCGCCGCCACCTCCTGCCCCTACTGCGGCAACCCCTCCATCGTGCCGGGACAGCTGAGCAACATGCTCAAGCCCGACTTTGTCATCCCCTTCAAGCTGAGCAAGGAGGACGCCGTCGCGGCGCTGAAGAAATACTATAACGGAAAAAAGCTGCTGCCCCGCGCCTTTTCCAACAAGAACCACATTCAGGAAGTCAAGGGCGTGTACGTCCCCTTCTGGCTCATCGACGGGACGGCGGAGGCGGACATGCAGTTTCAGGGCACCCGCGTCACCAGCATACCCCAGGGGGACTACATGGTCACCACCACCGACTACTACCGCATACGCCGTTCGGGCTCGGTGAAGTTTGAGAAGATCCCCGTGGACGCCTCCAGCAAGATGCCCGATGCGCACATGGACGCCATCGAGCCCTTCGACTACAGCGAGCTTAAGCCCTTCTCCAACGCCTATCTGCCGGGCTTTCTGGCGGAGCGCTATGACATGGAGTCGGAGGCATGCTACTCCCGCGCCGACGAGCGCGCCGGGAACACCGCCGCCGAGATTGTGGCGCAGACGGTAAAGGGCTACAGCAGTGTCGTCCCCCAGAGCAGACAGATCCGCATCCGGCGCGGGCGCGTCAGCTATGCGCTTTTGCCGGTATGGATGCTCTCGACCCAGTGGAACGGGGAGAATTATCTCTTTGCCATGAACGGCCAGACCGGCAAGCTCATCGGCGATCTGCCCGTCTCGAACTGGCGCAGCCTGGAATGGTTTGCCGGGATCGCGGGGGGCGTTGCCATGGCGCTTGCGGTGCTGATGTATTTCCTGTGAGGAGGGGGACGGCAATGAAAAAAGTATCTGTCTCCCTGCTGCTCATGCTCGCGCTGCTGCTCAGTCTGTCCGTCTGCGCCTTTGCCGAGGCCAGGATCGACTATGTAACCGATGCGGCGAACATTCTCAGCGCCGGCGAAAAGCAGGAGCTTCGCGACCGGGCGGAGCAGATTTCCGAACAGTATGACTTCGGCGTATATATCGTGGTCGTGAACGATTACCGCGACTACGTCAAGGGCAATATCGAGGCCTTTGCCGAGGAGCTCTTCCACAGCTACGGTCTCGGCAGGCGCAATGACGAGGCGGGCGTGATCCTCGCCATGAGCATGAACGAGCGCGACTACGACATCTACGCCCACGGGAATTTCGGCAACTACGCCTTCACCGATTACGGCAAAAAGCAGCTCGCCAACAGCTTCCTGGACAATTTCCGCCGCAATGACTGGGCGGGCGGCTTTCGGGACTATCTGGAAACCAGCGCCGTCATGCTGCAGAAGGCCGAGGAAGGCAGCCCTGTGGACACCTTCATTCCCGACCCCGTGGAGAGGCCGCGCTTTAACGCCGTCAAGGCGATGATGTGCCTTGCCCTCGGGACACTCTTCGGCGGCGGCGCCGTCGGCACCATGAAGCGCTCCATGAAGACCGCCGTCAAACAGACCCGGGCGGAGAACTACGTGGGCCGCGGCGGTGTGACCTTGCGCACCGAGCGCGACGAGTTTTTGAACCGCTCCGTCACCCGCACGCGCATCATGCCGCAGAACACCGGCTCCTCGGGAGGACGGCCGGGCGGCGGACATTTCGGCGGCACCACCATCAGCGGCAGCCACGGCGGCTCCCACCACAGCGGAAAGTTTTAAGCCCGGCCCCTTATATTGTTTTGGAGTAACCGCCGTAACTATGAAAAGTGTACGGCGGTTATTTCTTTAAAAAGCTTTTCCCGCGACCCCACTTTTTGCTTTGCTCCTTTCGTATTCTTAGGTGAAAGGGAAAACACTTCCCGTGAAAGGAGATAAAACGATGAAGACTTATACCTTGAAACACATTGTCGTCGGCATCATGCTGGTGATCCTCACGCTGGGCTTTTGCGTGGTGGGCACAGGCGCCGCGAGGCCCGATCATATGGACAAGCCCATGGGGCAGCATGACTTCATGCCCGACGGCGAGACGCCGCCCGAAATGCCCGACGGGGAATTTTTTCCCGGCGGCTTCGGCCCCCAGGGCGATTTTGAGCCCGCCGACGGGGAGCTTCCTCCTGACGGCTTCGGCGGCCCTGCTCCTCAGCACGGCTTCGGCGGTCGCGGCGGCATGGACGCTCACGGCATGGATGCCGAAATCCTCACGGCCATAGAGGCCCTCGAGGACGGCGAGACCAAAAACGAATTACAGACCCTGTACGATAAGCTCCACAGCGCGATGGAGGCGCTGATGCAGTCGGACGACGACTCCCGCGAGGCAGCCGATACAGCCGTTAAGGAGGCCCGCGACGCGCTGAACGAGGCGCTCACGGCGGCGGGGATCGAGGTCGCCATGACCGAGCCGCCCGCAAAGCCCGACGGCGATATGCCCTTTGCCCGTCCCGAAGGTGAGGACGGCATGAAGCTGCCCCAGGACAGCGGGAACAGCAAAGCCTAAATGAAAGCGTCATCCTGAGCGTCGGCGAAGGATCTTACACTTTCCCCGCTTTTGACGGGAAAGATCCTTCGCTTTGCTCAGGATGACTGGAGACAGCAGGAGTAAGCATGCAGCAGGCAGTCAATGACGCAGCCCTGCGCGCAAAACACGACGAGCGCGCGCGGGAGGAATTGATACTGGCAAACGAGCAGACCATTCTCCGCACCGCTTCCACGGTGAGTCGGCGCTATGTCAGCCGGAGCGACGACGAATGGTCTGTGGCTCTGTGCGCCTTTAACCGCGCCATTGACCTGTACGACGGCACAAAGGGGGACTTTCTCCCCTTCGCCCAAATGCTCATACGGCGGGAGCTGGTGGACGCCTGGCGGCAGGAGTCGAAGCACGCCGCCGAGCTGAGCGTAGCCCCGGAGGTCTTCGACGGCACGGCGGAGGACGAAGACGACGACAAAAGCGTCTACCTCGCCGTGGTGCGCGAGAGCGTACAGGCCGCCGAGCGCAGCCTGCGCGACGAGATCGTGGCTGCAAACGCCATGCTGCAGGAATACGGCTTTCGCTTTTTTGACCTGACGGAGTGCTCCCCGCAGCAGGAGAAGACAAGGCGCGAGTGCGCCGTCGCCATCCGGGGACTTCTCAAGGACCCGCCGCTGCTGGTGAAGCTCCTGCGGCAGAACCACAAGCTCCCGATGACGGAGCTGTATAAGCTCAGCGGCGTGCCGCGCAAGACCCTGGACCGCTATAGAAAATACATCATCATGGCGGCGCTGATCCTCAGCGACGACTACCCGCAGCTTGCTGCATATCTGAAATTTGTGAAGGAGGGAGAGGCATCGTGAACGGCGTGATCGTGGATCTTGTAGGCGGGCAGGCCGCCGCCCTGTGCGACGACGGGCGCGTGGTGAAGCTTCAGGACGCGGGCTACTCCCTCGGGCAGCTCGTGGAAGTACACGAGCGCAAACGCCGCACTCCCCTCTGGGTGCGCTGGGCCTCCACCGCCGCGGCGGCCGCCCTGCTGCTGGTCGGCGCGGGCGGGGCCGCCGCTTACGCCATGCCCTACGGCGTGGTGAGTCTGGACGTGAACCCGTCGCTGGAATACACCATTAACCGCTTTGACTATGTGCTCCGGGTGGAGGGCGTGAACGAGGACGGCAGGGAGCTGCTCGGCCAAATGGACACCTCGAAGCTTGTTCACCGCCCCATCGGCACCGCGCTTGAGGCCTCCGTGCAGCAGCTGGAGGAGGGCGACTGGCTCGGGGGAGAGTCCGGCGAGATTTTGATCTCCGCCGGGACGAAGGAGCCGACCCACGCCGAAAAGCTCGTGAGCGCTCTGGAAAGCGGCCTGAGAGGCAGCCGGGAAGATCTGGAGGTCCGCGCCGTCACCGTGAGCGAGGCGGATATCGACGCCGCCCACCTGGAGGGCATGAGCGCCGGGCGTCACCGGGTGCTCGGCGAGCTCAGAGAAAGCGAAGGCGAAGGCTTCTCCGCCGAGGAGTGGAAGGACAGGCCGATCCACGACATCCTGCACCGGCTCGAGAACGGCCCGGCAGGCGTGCCCTCGCAGGAGGACGCACACAGCGCCCGGCCGGAACAGCCCCGGAACGGGCAAGACACGCTCCCCGCCATGAGCGGCGACGGCACGGAGAATCCTGAATCCCACCCCGCGCAGCCCTCCGGCGAGCAGCCGCAGGCTCAGCAGCCCGGCCAGCCGCAGAACCAGCAGGCCGAACATCCTGAAGCTCAGCAGCCCCAGACGGATACCAGGGCACACGCGCCCGTCGCGGACCAGCCTCGTCAGGACGACGGCAGTCCCGGAGAAATGTACGCCAACAATCCCCAGAACGCAGGCAGCGTCCCGGACGGCGGACACGGCGGCGGTTTCGCCCCCGGCGGCGGTGGGCCGCGCCGATAAAAAGACCCCTGCGAACGCATTTCGTGTGTTCGCAGGGGTTTCGTTATTTTCCGTCTCCGGCGGGGATATACTCCCGCTCGACATATTGGGGCGTTGCGTTGACGCACATAAAGACCCGGCCCACGTATTCGCCCACGAGGCCCAGCAGCAGCAGATTGATGCCGCCGACGATGAGGATGAGCGCCGTGGTGGTGGTCCAGCCCATGGGGGCCAGATGCACGGTGAAGTAGCGGATCACCACAATGAGGGCATAGAGAAAGCCGATAAAGGCCATGACCGCCCCGGTATAGGTGGCAATGCGCAGGGGCTTGACCGAGAAGGAGGTGAAGCCGTTCATCCACAGCCCCAGGAGCTTCGACAGCGTATAGCCCGAGCGCCCCTCCTCCCGCGCCCGGTGCTGTACCGGGACGTTGCAGATACGCTTGGTGGATCGAAGCACCAGACCCATCACATAGGGGTAACAGTGCTCATAGCGCAGCATCTCGTCGACGATGAAGTGCCGGGCGGCAAAGTAGCTGTTGAGCTCCAGCTCCTTCGGCTTTCCCAGCATGATCTCGGTCATGCGGCGGTTGACACTGCTGCCGAGCAGGCGAAAGCCGTTTTCCTGCTTGTTTTCGTAGGAGGCATAGACCACGTCATAGCCCTCCTCCAGCTTTTCCAGCAGCTTGCCCACTTCGTCGGCCGGGGTCTGCCCGTCGTCATCGAGACAGACGATATAGTCCCCTCTGGTCTTTCGCATGCCGCACATGAGCGCCGCGTGCTGGCCGAAGTTTTTGGCCAGGTCCACCGCCGCGATGTGCCTGTCCTTTTCGGCAAGCGAGCGGATCACCCGGAAGGTATCGTCGGGGGAACAGTCGTTGACCAGCACGATCTCATAGTCGTACTGCGGAAGCTTCCCCATGGTGTCGGCGATTTCCGCCGTGACCGCGCCGATGGTTTTTGCCGAGCGATAGCAGGGGATCACAAAGGATACTGTTTTCATTGTTTTCACTCCAAAATGCCGCTCTTCCTGAGCAGTGCCTGCATCTCGTCCTGCGTCTTTGCCGTCAGGATGTAGTAGCCGTAGCGGGTGGAGCTGTCGCAGATCTCGTGCCCGTCGATGGGCAGGATGTCGCTGACGCGGTACAGGCTTTCGGGGCTTTCGCGCCGGATGGCCTCCAGCGCCGCCAGATCCTTTTCCGAGAAAATGAAGCGCACGGCCGCGACGCAAGGTTCCCCCGTCGGTTCAAACACGGGCTTCACGCCGCAGCATACGTCGATGACGCCCTGTACGAAGTCCACGCCGGTGGAGAGCTGTACCAGATCCGAGCCGATGCAGTCCCCGCCCATGCGCGCGCCGCACTCGATGAGGCGGATGTCGCCCTTGTCGTCGACCTTGAGCTCCGTATGGGACGCGCCGTATCTGACGCCCAGGCTGTCCAGCACCCGCGGGACAAGCGTTTTGATCTTTGCCAGGGTCCCGTCGTCCATGTGCTTCGGCGGCTGGAGGTGGCCCGTCTCCACAAACAGCGGCGCGCCGGTGGTGAATTTCTCCGTCACGGCGAGGAAGCGGTGCTCCCCCTCCCAGGAGAGGTATTCCACACTGTACTCCCGCCCCTCGGCAAATTCCTCCACCAGCACCTTTTTTTCAAACGAAGGCTCCCGCGCAAAAGCGATAGCCTCGGGAAGCTCCTTCGGGTCTTCCACCTTGCGGATGCCCCGGCTGCCGGAGCGGTCGGTGGGCTTGACGATCACGGGATAAGAAAGCGGCAGGGCCGCAAGATCCGTGTCTTCCTCGACCAGGATACTCCTGCACGAGGGCAGCCCCGCTCTTTCAAAGGCCAGGCGCATGAGGTGCTTGTTGGTGGCGGTCATCGCGCTTTCCATGCCGTTGCCCACAAGGCCCAGCCCCTCGGCAACGTAGTTTACCGTGATGGCGGCAAGGTCGGAGGCAATGGAGCACACGCCCACAGGCCGCACTCCGCGGCATATCTCCAGGATGCGCTCCTTCTCCACGATGCTCACCGGGTAGAAATAATCCGCCGTCCTCTCGCCCACGTCGCCGCACTGCCAGGCAAAGACATGGGTAACGTACCCCATGGCCTTCGCCCTGAGGATGAGCTGATTTTGAAAATCATTGGCGCCGATAATGGCGATGGCTGGTTTCATAATGACTCCTGTAATCAGTTTGGAGTGTGAAGTTTGGAGTGTGGAATTATTGTGTCCCCTTCGGAGACGGATCACAATTCCCAAAAATGAAACATAAACGCCGCCAGGTGATACAATTGAGGCGGAGCCTGTTTCAATCGCGGCGAAGCCGCTCCTTCACTCCACACTCCAAACTCCTAACTCCACACTTTTCAAACCGTAAACACCAATATCCCCGCGACGATGAGCCCCAGGGCGAGCAGCTTTTTCTTTGTCACTCTCTCGTGAAACACCGTCACGCCGAAGATGGTGACAAAGATGTAGGAAAAGCACTCGAAGGCGGGGGTCATGCTCAGGGGGAGCTTTTTGTAGGCGAACATAGTCAGCAGCATTGACAGGGCCAGCAGCCCGTAGCCGCCGATCACACCCACATTCAGATACTCGCGGGCAAGGCTCGTGTGCTCCTTGCCGGCTTCCCATTTTAAGAGCGTCTGGCTCAGGGAGGCGATGAACACGCTGAAGATCGCAAGGCCCAGATACGGGAGCATCTCACGCGTCATGCGATCCCTCCTCCCCGTCGGCCTTTACGAACAGCACCACCCCCGCCACCGCGAGAGCGCAGCCGATGATCTGCTTTAGCTGCACCTGCTCATGAAACAGCAGCGCGCCGAAGACCAGCGACCACACGAGCGTCACGGCCTTGTTGGCGTAGGCCACCGTCAGCGGCAGGCGCTTTAAGATCTGCTGCCAGCCGAGGGCGTAGATGCCCAGCAGCGCAAACTCACCCCCGAAGAAGAGGCAGAAGCGCAGGCTCAGAAAGTCCTCCCCAGCCGCAAGCTTGGACAAAACCGTGGTGAACGCGAAGAGAAGCAGAAGCAGATGCAGGGCCAGGAAGACACGGGGGGCCGTTTTTTTCATGGCCTCAGCCCTTCTTCCGGATGACCTGCCGCTCCACGTACTGGGGAGAGGCGTTGATGCACATATAGATGCGGCCGATATACTCGCCGATCATGCCCAGCACCAGCAGGATGATCCCGCCCAGCAGCAGCATCAGCGCCATGGTGGAGGCCCATCCCTCGGGGATGGAGCTGTCCGCAAAGTGCTTGATGAGAATGACGATCAGATAAAGAAAACCGAGCACCGCCGCAAACGCCCCGCAGTAGGTGGCAATGCGCAGGGGCTTGACCGAGAACGACGTAAAGCCGTTCATCCAGAGAGAGAAGAGCTTGACCAGGGTGTAGCCGCTCTCGCCCTCCTCGCGGGCGCGGTGCGTGACCGGCACGGTGCCGATGCGCCGGGTAGCGCGCAGGATGAGCCCCTCCACGTAGGGGTAGCAGTTTTTATAGATGAGCATTTCATCGACGATAAAGCGCTGCATGGCAAAATAGCTCGTGATGGTGAGCTCCCGCGGCTTGCCCAGCATGATCTCGGTCATGCGGTTGTTGATAACCGTGCCGATATTGCGCCAGGCGGCGTGCTGCTTGTGGGCATACTCGGCGTAGACCACATCGTAGCCCTCCTCGAGCTTTCGGATGAGCTTTCCCACCTCGTCGCCGGGGGTCTGGCCGTCGTCGTCGAGGCACACCACGATCTGCCCCGCGCTGTGGCGAAGCCCCGCCATGATGGCCGCGTGCTGGCCGAAATTTTTTGCAAGGTCGATGGCGGTGACGCGCTCGTCGTTCTCCGCCATGTTGCGCAGCACCTCAAAGGTATTGTCCGGGGAGCAGTCGTTGACCAGCACAAATTCGCTGTCATAGCCCGGCATCTGTGCCATCGCGCCTTTCAGCTCCTCCACAACGCCGCCGATCGTGTGGGCGGAGCGGTAGCAGGGGATCACAAAGGATACAAGCTTCATCTCATTGTCCCTCCTCCGCAAGCCGTGCCATGAACACCACGTCGGTGAATACGCCGTCCAGCTTCACATAGTCGCGGAAAACGCCCTCGGTGACAAAGCCCGCCTTCTCGTAGCTCCTGCGGGCAATGTCGTTGCCGCCCAGCACCTTGAGGGATATGCGGTGCAGGCGCAGCACGTCCAGGCCGAAGGCGGTAAAGAGCCTTGCCGTCTCGGTGCCGAGGCCGCGTCTGCGCGCGAAGGCCTCGCCGATAAAGATGCCGTACTCGGCGGACTCGTTTTTCTCGTCGATGTCCCGGAAATAGACGCTGCCGACGCTCTTGCCGGATTTGTGCTCGACGATGATATACTGGATGACCCTGCCGGTCTCCACCTTGTCTCTGAGCCACGCGCGGTGCATCCCGGGCGTAAAGGGCTCCCGGAAGAGGAAATATTTCCAGACCTCCGGGTCGTTGCGCCAGCGGACAATATCGTCGGTGTCCGCGTCCGTGATGGGCCTCAGGCTGAGCTTTTCGCCGTTTATGACCGGGAGCTCCTTGTTTCGCAAAAGCAGCATCTTATACTCCGTAAAAGTCGCGCACAGCTTTGATGACGCGATCCTGGTCCTCAGTCGTGAGCTTGTAATAAAGCGGCAGGCGCACCAGTCTGTCGGACTCCGCCGTGGTATACCGGTCCTCGCCGTGGAAGCGCCCGAAGCGCAGGCCCGCAGGGGCCGAGTGCAGCGGCACATAGTGGAACACCGCGAGGATGTCGCGCTCCTTGAGGAAGGAGATCAGCGCGGTACGCTCCGCAAGGTCCTTGCATTTGATGTAAAACATGTGCGCATTGTGCACGCAGTCGGCGGGGATCGTGGGCAGCGTCACACGGCCCGCTGCCGCAAGGTCCTGAAACGCGTCCCAATAGCGCTGCCAGCTTGCAAGACGGTCATTGTTGATCTCATCCGCCATCTCAAGCTGGGCCCACAGGTAGGCGGCATTGAGCTCAGAGGGCAGGAAGCTGTCGCCGATATCGACCCAGGTGTACTTGTCCACCTGGCCGCGATAGAACTTGGAGCGGTTGGTGCCCTTTTCGCGCAGGATCTCGGCACGCTCGACATAAGCCGGGTTGTTGACCAGCACGGCGCCGCCTTCGCCCATGGAGTAGTTTTTCGTCTCATGGAAGGAGTAGCAGCCGAAGTCGCCGATCGTGCCGAGGGCCTTGCCCTTGTAGCTAGACATGACGCCCTGGGCCGCGTCCTCGACAACCAGCAGGCCGTGACGATGGGCGATGTCCATAATGGTATCCATCTCACAGGCCACACCTGCGTAGTGCATGGCGAGAATGACCCTGGTCTTGTCGGTGATGGCGGCCTCGATCTTGGTCTCGTCGATGTTCATGGTATCCGGCCGCACGTCGACGAACACCAGCTTGGCGCCGTAAATAGCAAAGGCAGTCGCGGAGCTGGAGAAGGTAAAGCTCGGCAGGATCACCTCGTCACCGGGTTTCAGGTCGCACAGCAGACTTGCCATATCCAAAGCCGTAGTGCCGGAGGTGGTCAGCAGCACCTTATGGGCGTGAAAGCGCTTTTCCATCCACTCGTTGCAGCGCCTGGTGAACGCACCGTCGCCGCATATTTTGTGGGAAGCGATGGCCTCCTCGATATAATTCATCTCATTGCCCGTGCAGGGCGGCACGTTGAAGGGGATCATGGTATTATTCCTTTCTATGAAACGCCGCGCCTTTTCAGTCATTCCGGGTGCGGCGAAGGATCGTTGATCATTTGGACGCGCATATGTCAAAATTGTTCCGAAAAGCGCGGATCAATTAATTATTATAACATAGAAGACCGGATTTACAAGTGTTTTATAAATGCAGAATAAAGCAGCGATATTGTTTGAGATCCATTGTTATATAAAGCATATTCATTTCGGTATGCCGTCGGCCGGGAAAGATCCTTCGCTTTCGCTCAGGATGACAGCATCCAAAAAACAAACAGCTCCGAGATCACTCTCGAAGCTGTCTGTGTTGGCGTTGAGCTATCTTTCCAGTCCGTCGCCAGACAAGTATTGTCGCCACTGGTGAGCTTAACTTCTGTGTTCGGAATGGGAACAGGTGGACCCTCACCGTTAAAAACACCAACTATATTTAGCCCGCATTCGCCTGACGTTGAACCGAATATCAGGGATTGTACCCTGAAAACTAAACAGAGGGAAGAGGCAAGGCTTTGTGCCTGCATAATGTAGGTCAAGCCCTCGGGCTATTAGTACCGGTTGGCTGAACACATTGCTGTGCTTACACCGCCGGCCTATCAACGAAGTAGTCTTCTTCAGCCCTTACTCCATAAAGGATGGGAGATCTTATCTCAGGGGGAGTTTCACGCTTAGATGCCTTCAGCGTTTATCTCGTCCAGACATAGCTACCCAGCTGTGCCGTTGGCACGACAA
>CADBYZ010000030.1 GCA_902799075.1 Oscillospiraceae bacterium
ATATCCGGTGAAGCCCATACATAGTTGCTCTCCACAAGGTAGACGCCAAGTTCCCTGTCCGTGGTCACATCAGGCCAGAAGGTATAGGCGTCAAGGCTTTGCTCGATCAGTAGCATATCATCCAGACCGTTGATGGATTCCGCATCCAGCGCCGCCGCGAGCGTGTCCAGTTCTTCCTCTGTCATGGTGGATACATCCTCAAAAATCTGCCGCAGGCTGTCATGTGCATCCGAGTCCAGCACATCGACATGTTGCAAATAGTTCTTCATGTTCGGCAGGGAGGGATTGGCGTTAAGCTGTCGGATGATGGTCAGGGTTTCCTGCACCTTGGGATCGTCCGGGCCGTACCTCATGACATGCCTCCCATCTGCTGCTGGTGCTCCTGCTCAAAAAACAGACGGTCATCACCTGTATAGCCGACATAGCCGAACGGGTTGAATTCTCCTTCGCCGAAGCGCAGGCGGTCGAGCCCATAGGATTCGTAGTCGATATACTCCTCCAGATTGGGATCTACCTCAAAATGTCCCGAATTCAGGATGATTTCACGGCCTACGTCGTCTGGGTCCTGAGCGCCTGGAATATACTCGAACATGTCCAGCTTTTCCGCCACCTGCCGAATCCGCGAAAGTGTTCCCGCGCTTGTATAGCGCATCACGGCAGCCAGCTTTTCATACTCGGAGGTATCCAGTGCCGCAATTGCGGACACCGTATCGTTTAGGCTGAACACATCCTCAGCCTGGGTCTTCAGGACTTCCGCCAGATCACTCGGCAGCTCTGAGCCGAGCACCACGATGCTATACGAGTCGCCCTCCTGGTAGCCGAGGCGTTCCAAGTGCCTGAGAATCTGCAGGTTCGGCATGGGAAGGGTAAACTCCAGGCAGTTGTCCGGGTCCTTCTCTGTGATGACCTGGACATCCATCAGGCCCTGACGATAATAGAACGACGGAATCATCTTCTCATCGTAGACATGCTCCAGGCTGAAGCCCTCATCGTACAAGACGCCGTATGGGGTAACCGTTCCGGCGTTACCGCTTAACAGGTTTCTCGCCACAGCGACGAGGTTGATCTTTTCGAGATCGTCCACCGCCATAGACCCGCCGTTCTGCGCCAGCGTATATGACCGACCGATACGCGACATGTCTGAGAAGTCCGTGACAATCAGGGCATTCTGGAAGCAGTCGCAGAGGTTAATGAGATCGGTCATGTCAGTCAGGTCATGCTTCAGCGCGAGGGCGGAGTAGGTGGCAAGCTCAGACTCCGTAAAGCTGTCCAGCCTTTTGGCGAGATAGTCCAGCTCCTCAATGTTGACCTTGCCGCCCGCAAGGCGGTTCATCACATCCGGGCCTTCCAGCAGAGCTTCAAAGCCGCAGTCCCGCAGACAGGCGCTGCCAACACCCAATCTGTCAAGTTGCCGGATCACCTGATCGTATTCTTCGATTTCAATAGGAAGCGTTACAACGACGCTCCCGTCTTCCGGGAATCTGCCGTTGTTCAATTTGACTTTCAAATCTCATCACCCCAAAGTAATAATGGTGAAGCCCATATCTGCCTCGACTTCAGCCTGACTGATCTGCTCCGGCTCGGCAAAGCGCTCCATAGCGCGGGTAGCCTCTTCATCCGTCAGAGAACAGAAATCGTCACCGCCTTCGCCGCAGACGAAGAAGGGACCGGCGATAATCGTCTGCCCAATGCGGCGGTTGCCCTCCATACCCCTTAACTTTGACTCTTCGTTTGCAACGACGATTGTACCGTCATCGAGGTAAACGGCCTCGATATACCCGTCCACGGCTTTCTGCAAATGCTCCAGATCCGGCAGAATCTCCGCTTCAAACGGCTCGCGGTTTGGCTCCACATAGACCACACGCATCAGGTTATCCGGCTTCTGCGTTTGGCTCTCATCGAAGTCGATCTTCTCAAAGCCGATGTCATCACAGAAAAAGGCGCCCGATTCCACGGCGGGGATATTCAGCCCAACCGTATCGTGCGCCTCAAAGTCTATATTCCGTTCCCGCAACTCCTCAATTTTGAGATTGTACGCTATGAGATCGGTGAACTGCTGAGAAAACTTGCCGCCAGCCGGCAGCCTGCCGTGGATCTCTCCGACCAGCATGGGAATGCCCTCCGGCTCAATCACCACCACGTCTGAGACGGACATGGATCGTCCGCGGAACAAAGGATGAAAGTCTGAGTTGAACTGTACAAACAGCTCCTCCAGACTTGTGGGGGCAAGATCCGCGTTGAAGACCTCGTCATAAACGGACGGATCGACCTCGGTTCTGTCGAGAAACTTCTGCAACGCGTCGCTCGACAGGAAGGCGGCATGCTCCTGATCACGATCCAGGTTGATCTGATAGATTTTTACTCTCGTCCTGGTTGCCTCCTCTCTGGATTATCTCCATTCGTTTTCTGATACAGTCGCCCAGCCAGCACACGAAACCGTGGGCAGGGTAGGGACAGCCTTTGCATACCGGCTGCTCGGTACAGACCGGCTTCTCGGGCGGCTCCCGCGCCCGCCCCAAATCCTCATGCCGCATCAGCGCCCTGTAGCTTACGCGCGGCGGCGGGAGTGGTGCGATTTCTTCTTTTCTGTTTCTTTTGGGCATAGCGATCTCCTTCCTGCGAAAAATAAAAAAAGCGCCGTCCTGTAGTCCCGTGACAAACGGAACCGCAGAACGGCGCTTTTCTGTACGAAAATATGGAATTTATCGGGAAAAACAAAGTTCGAGTCTTGTAACTGCCTTGAAACAGGGCTTTGGCATCCTTGGAACGATATGCGTTTTTTCGGCCTTCAAAAAGCCCGGAAACGCTTGATGCCACTGGCTTTTCGGCCAGTGGCATCTTTAGTGTTCGGATAATATGGTGGACGATACAAGACTCGAACTTGTGACCTCCCGCACGTCAAGCGGATGCGCTACCAGCTGCGCCAATCGTCCATTTCCTGAAAGCTTGTTCATTATAGCGCGCTTCTTTCCAAAAGTCAAGCATATTTTTCCCGAAGAGTCAAAAAACTTGTCAACAGCTTTCCCTCGGCGTAAAAGCTTGCCCGGGGGAATATACTGTGTTATAATATCATGCCTTTATTTTCAATCTCGTCTATCATTCTCAAGGAGATTTCAATATGTCATTTCGTGCATTCCTCGCCATCTGCCTGTGCAGATTTCTTCGCGGCTTTTCGCGTCTGGTGCACCGCGGCGGCACCGCCATGCCCGGACGCTGGGCGCTCAAGGTCTGCCCCGACCTGCTCTCCGTCCTTGCCCGCGGGGTGAAGACCGTCGCCATCACCGGCACCAACGGCAAGACGACGACCGCCCGCATGATCGACCAGGGCTTTGAAGACGCCGGCCTGAGCTATTTTGCCAACCGCTCGGGCGCTAACCTCATGTCCGGCATCACGACGGAGTTCGTCATGAACTCTACGCTCTTTGGCAAGTGTAAAAAGGAATACGCCGTTATCGAGTGCGACGAGGCCGCCGCGGTGGGCGTCTTCCCCCAGCTTGTACCGGGGCTTGTGGTGGTCACAAACCTTTTCCGCGACCAGCTTGACCGCTACGGCGAGGTGACCCACACACTGGAAAACATCCGCAAGGCGCTTGCCGGCATTCCGGAGCCGATCGAGGTCCTGCTCAATGCCGATTGCTCGCTGACCGCGTCCCTTGCGGAGGATACCTTCCACAGCTACCTCTGCTTCGGCATCGACAAGGGCGCTGTGCCCTCGGGGAAGAAGAGCGAGCTTTCGGATGCAAGCCACTGCATCCGCTGCAAGACCGAGTACGAATACGACTACATCACCTACGGCCACCTGGGCGGCTTCCGCTGCCCGAAGTGCGGCTATCACCGCACGGATAAGCCCGAGTATGCCGTCACCGACGTGACCGAGCAGCGCCCTGACGGGAGCACCGTCGTCATCGGCGGAGTGCTCATGGAGCCCCGCGTGGTCGATGTCAACCTGCCCGCCCTGTATAATGTCTATAACGCTGTCGGCGCCATCGCGGCCATGCGGGAAATGGGGATCCCCTACGAGAAGGCGATCGCGGCACTGGGCAAATTCAAATGCGGCTTCGGGCGCATGGAGGACTTCGCTCTGGGCAAGGGCGGCGCGAAGGTCATGCTGGTGAAGAACCCGGCGGGCTGCAACCAGGTGCTGGACTTTTTGCAGAACGTCAAGGACAGATTTGTCCTTGTCATCTGCCTCAACGACCGCGCGGCCGACGGCACGGACATCTCCTGGATCTGGGACGCGAACTTTGAAAGACTGTGCGAGCTGTCGGGGCGGCTCGAGAAGGTGATCGTCTCCGGCGACCGCGCTCCCGACATGGCGGTGCGCATCAAGTACGCGGGCGTGGACCCGCGCTTTGTGGAGACGGAGCGGGATTACGAAAAGCTGGTCTCTTCCCTCGAAAGCGAGGAGCGGCCCATCTACATGATCCCGACCTATACCGCCCTGCTGGAGCTGCGCGAGGTTCTGGTAAAACACTGCGGCGGCGACGAATTTTGGGTCTGAGGAGGTACGGCCATGGAACTGAAAATCTGTCATTTATATCCGGATGTGCTGAACCTCTACGGCGACGGCGGCAACATCCGCTGCCTGACGCAGCGGCTCAAATGGCGCGGCATCGGGGCGGAGGTCACGAAAATGCCCCTCGGCTCGAAGGAGAGCCTGAAGGGCTTTGACCTTACGTTCATCGGCGGCGGGCAGGATTTCGAGCAGGAGGTGCTGCTGGAGGACCTGCACCGGGGCCGCGACAGGGAACTGATCGCGGCGGTGCAGGACGGCATGACCGTCCTCGCCATCTGCGGCGGGTATCAGATGCTGGGCGCGTATTATGAGACCCACGACGGAAAGCGCTGCGATTTTGTTGGCGCACTGGATCTCTATACCGTTGGCGCAAAGACACGCATGATCGGCAACTACATGTACAGGGTGGACGAAAAGCTGGGCGGCTTCACGGTGGTGGGCTTTGAAAACCACAGCGGCAAGACCCGCCTCGGCTCGGACGTCGAGCCGCTGGGGAAGGTCCTCGCGGGCTTCGGCAACAATGGTGAGGACGGCCTGGAGGGCGCGCATTATAAAAATGTATTCGGCACCTACAGTCACGGGCCTCTGCTGCCGAAGAACCCGGACTTTGCCGATCTTTTGATCAAAACGGCGCTTGAGCAAAAATACGGCAGGGCGGAGCTTGCGCCGCTTGACGATACGCTGGAGCGGGCGGCTCATGACGAGATGTGCAGACGCCTGGAAAAACATCCATGAGAGAGATCGACCTGCACATCCACACCACAGCCTCCGACGGCACCTGCACCCCGCGCGAGGTTGTGCGGCGGGCGTCCGAGCTGGGCCTTCGCGCCATCGCCGTCACCGACCACGACAACATCACCGGACATGCCGAGGCGCTCTCCGCCGGCATGGACTACGGTGTGGAAGTCGTCCAGGGCATCGAGGTCAGCACCAGGTACGGCGTGTCTGTGCATATCCTGGGCTACTATCTGGAACATCTGGTCCCGCTGCTGGCCGGGATCGTGAACGACCGGGACGTACGCAATGAGAAGATCGCGGCGCTCATGGCGGGCGACGGCCTGCCGGTGAGCTATGCGGAGATGAAACGGCGCTTCGGCGAGGCGATCGGCCGCCCGCATTTCGGCCGCATCCTGACCGAGCTGGGCCTTGCCGAGAGCGTAAGCGACGCCTTTGACCGCTATCTCGGCCGGGACAAGCGCTACTTTGTCCCACGCAGGACGGTCGATATCGACAGCTCCGTAGAGGCCATCGTCCAGTCCGGCGGCGTGCCGGTGCTGGCCCATCCCTTCCAGTATAAGAAGAACGACGCGGAGCTCCGGGAGCTCATCGAGCACTGCATGGCCCACGGCCTGCGCGGGATCGAGTGCCGCTACAGCGGCTATGACGCCGGGCAGGTGAAGTATCTGGAAGGCCTCGCGGAGGAATACGGCCTGTTAAAAACCGGCGGCAGCGACTTCCACGGCGGCAACAAGCCCCACATCAGCCTCGGCTCCGGCATCGAAGGCGAGCTGGACGTGCCCTACGTGTGGCTTGAACGCCTGCGTGAGGAAGCGGAAAAGCTGCATAATAAATGATGGCGAAGGGGTTTCCCTCGCCATCATTCTCTATTCCAGCAGCCAGTCGCGCAGCTCTCCGGCACTTTGAAAGATGCGTCCGGCGCCCGCCTCACGAAGCTGCTCCTCGGTGCGAAAGCCCCAGCCGACCACGGCGCAGGCAAGGCCCGCGTTCTCGGCGGTGCGCAGATCCACCTCCGTGTCGCCCACATAGACCGCATCCCGTTTTTCAACACCCATCTCCCGCAGAGCTGCCAGCACCGCGTCCGGGTTCGGCTTGCGGCGCACGGACTCGCTCTCGCCCACGGCGGTCTCCAGCAGGCCGGGGAAGTGCTCCTGCGCAAGCTGCCGGACGGCGGAATCCTGCTTGTTGGAGATGACCGCCTGCTTCACGCCCGCCTCCCGCAGGGCCCGCATCAGCGGCACGATGCCGGGATAGGGCGCGGTGAGGATGGCGCAGTGGCTGTCGTACCAGGGCTGATAGGCGCGCAGCATCTCCTCGCGCAGCGCATCGGGCGTCCCTGCCGGGACGGCTCTGGACATGAGATAAGCCGCGCCGTTGCCGAGGTACTGCGCCACCCGGCGCTTATCCAGCAGGGGCATCCCGTAGTCCGAGAGCGTGTGGTTGATCGCGTTTGTGAGATCGGCGAGGGTGTCGAGCACCGTGCCGTCCATATCGAACAAAACCGCCTTGTAGCGCATATGCAGTCCTCCAAAGTTTGTTTGGCTGATTCTACCATAAAGAAGAAGAAAGTGCAAACTGCTTGTACTTCCTGCCGCAGCCGTGGTATAATATAACAATCAATGCAGCGCTTGTGCCGACGGCAGGGAAGGGGAGCGGATATGAAACACGGATGGCTGCGGCTTGCGATCCTTTTGATCGCGGCCGGACTTTGCGCCGGGATGTTCTTCTATACCCGCGAAACGCCCCCGCCGAAAACAGAGACGCTCACGCTCTGGTATGCGGAGGGCGACTGCGACAGCGCCGCTATGGAGAGTCTGATCACCCGCTGCCGGAAGGAGACGGGTATTCAGCTCCAGGCCACGGCCTATGCCGATGAAGAGAAGCTCGGCGCGGCGTTTGAGGGCCTGACCGGCAGGTCGCTTGATGCGCCCGACCTGCTCTTTTGCAGTCATGTCCACGCGGTTCGGTTTGAGGAACGCGCCGGCCTTGCGGAGATCGCCGCAGCGCTGCCGGTGCCGGAGATGCTTTCGGACACGCTCCCGGCGGCGGGCAGATCATTTTTCCCCATCGGCTCGCGCCTGCCGGTGCTGCTGGTGAATACCACGCTCACGGACGGAAGCTTTGAAAGCTTTGAGGCGCTGCTCGCGGCGGCGGGGGAGACGCCCTTCCTCGGCTGTGACTGTGCGGCCTCACTTTTGTATACCGAGGCCGCGGCGAAGGGGATCAGCCTGACCGGAGATGCCGCTTTCGACATGAAGGACGGACAGGTGTCGTCAATGTATAATGAGCTTGCGCTGGCTGCCTTTCGCGGCGGGCTTGTCCTGCGGGAGCGGGCGGCAGACTATGTGTGTGCAGGGCAGCTTGCCTGCACTGTCACCATGTCCGCGACGCTTGCGGGCCTTGCAGGCAAGGGACTGGACGTGCGCCTTCTGCCCCTGCCGGCGGGGACGGACGAGCGTTACCCCGTGGAGCTGATGGGCTTTGCCCTGCTGGACGGAGCCGATACGGCGGTATCGGAGCGCTTTTTCCAGTGGCTCTGGACCGGCAGCGGCGCGGAGACCGCCCTCGCGGCGGGCATGGTTCCCTTTCAGCAGATCGACGCCGGGGGCGGGGAGCTTGCCAAGTGCCTGAACGCTGCGGCCCGAAACGCGGTGATCTACCCGCTGGACCCCGACGAGCCCTGGGTACAAAACCGCGCGGCACTGGACAAGTGGCTGCGCGCGGCACTTGATTTGCTCATATGAGCTGTGCTATACTGATACTACACTCATTATTCATCAGAGGTGCAAAATGGAAGGATACAGGATTCTTGAAATAAAGCAGAGCGTATTTGAGAACAACGACCGCGAGGCGGACAAGCTGCGCGAGGAGCTGAAGAAGAACAGGGTGTTCCTGCTCAACCTCATGAGCTCCCCCGGCTCCGGCAAGACCACAACGCTCGGCAAGACCATCGCCGCGCTGAAGGACGAGTTTCGCATCGGTGTCATGGAAGCCGACATCGACTCCGACGTGGATGCCGCGACCATTGAGAAAACCGGCGTCAAGGTCATACAGCTGCACACCGGCGGCATGTGCCACCTGGACGCGGGCATGACCAGACAGGGCCTCGAGGGCCTGGGCGTGGACGATGTGGACTTCGCCATTCTGGAAAACATCGGAAACCTCGTCTGCCCTGCGGAGTTTGACACGGGCTCGGTGAAAAACGCGATGATCCTCTCTGTGCCCGAGGGGGACGACAAGCCCCTCAAGTACCCGCTGATGTTCTCCATCTGCGATGTGCTGCTCATCAACAAGATCGACGTGCTGCCCTACTTCGACTTTGACATCGACAAATGCAAGGAGTATGTCTGGCGGCTCAACCCGAAGATGAAGATCATCCCCGTCTGCGCCCGCACCGGCGAGGGCATCGACGAGTTCGCCGAGTGGCTGCGCACCGAGATCAAAGCCTGGAACGAACAGTAAGCTCCTTTAACGGCAGGCCCGCCCGGACCTGCCGCCTTGCGTAGCATGAGCACGAACTTTTTTCACGGTTCATCCAAAAATTTAAATCTGGCGCTGGACATCTTTGTACCGTTATGGTATCTTGAATACAGTGTTTCAGGCAAGATTGCCTGCGGTTGAATACGGAACAAAGGAGAATAAAAATGCCTGGTAAAAAGACTGCTGCGGATAAGCCCGAAAAGAGCGCGGCCGCCGAACTGACCGCCGCCGAGAATAAAGCCGAAGCCGCCCCCGCCGCCGAGCCCGTGAAGGAAGCGCCCGCCAAGAAGGCGACCGCGAAAAAGGCGCCGGCGAAGAAGCCCGCCAAAAAGGCAGACGGCACCGAGCTTTCCAAGACGGAGAAAAAGGCCCCCGCCCGCAAGAAGAACGCAAAGAAGGCGGAGCCCGCCGCCGAGGCCGCACCCGTTGTCGCGGAGACCCCCGCCGCGGAGGCCGCGCCCGTCGCCGAGGAAGCGCCTGCCGTCATCGAGGCCGCGCCCGTCGTGGAAGCTGCTCCCGCCGAAGAGGAGCCGAAGATCGAAGAAAAAACTACGGAGGAAACGAAAGTGGACGAACCTGTTGTGGACCTGCCGCAGCCGCGCCGCAGCGTGGCTTTTATCGGCTCGGAATGCTATCCCTTTATCAAGACCGGCGGCCTCGGCGACGTGATGTACGCCCTGCCCAAGGCCCTCACCAAGCAGAACTGTGACGTCAAGGTCATCCTGCCCCGCTACGCCTGCATCCCGCAGAAATACCAGGAGAAGATGGTCTACCGGGGCGAGTTCATGATGGATCTGTGCTCCGACGGCCGCAGCTTCTATGTGGGCATCATGGAATACGTGTGGGACGGCGTCGTCTATGACTTCATTGACAACAACGACTTTTTCAGCTGGGGCAACCCTTACACCGACCTTGTGCGCGATATCCCCAAGTACTGCTACTTTGCCAAGGCAGCGCTGGCAGCCCTCAACTACATGAACTGGATCCCCGACATCATCCACTGCCACGACTGGCAGGCGGCGCTGGTGCCCGTGTACCTCCGCACGCTCTTTGCCAACTCCCCCGTGGGCGGCGCCAAGAGCATGATCACCATTCATAACCTGCGCTTCCAGGGCATCTACAATATCCCCACCCTCCAGTACTGGACGGGCCTTCCCGGCTACGTCTTCGGCTACGGCTTCATGAAGCAGGGCTACGAGGACGCCAACATGCTCAAGGGCGGCCTTGCCTACGCCGACATGATTACCACCGTCTCGAACACCTACGCCTGGGAGATCCAGACCCCCTTCTACGGTGAGAACCTCGACGCCCACCTGCGCCACCACTCCGGCAAGCTGCGCGGCATCGTCAACGGCATCGACGTGGACATCTGGAACAGCGCGACCGACAAGCTCCTGGCCGTGCCCTACGACATCAACGACGTGATCGAAAAGAAGAAGGCCAACAAGCGCGCCCTGCAGGAGTCCCTGGGCCTTGAGCAGGACGACGGCAAAATGGTCATCGGCCTCATCTCCCGCCTGACCGATCAGAAGGGCCTGGACCTGGTCAACGCCATCTTCCAGCAGATGGTGGACGGCAACACCCAGATCGTGGTCCTCGGCACCGGCGACGGCCGCTATGAGGACGCCTTCCGCTGGTACGAGAATGCCCACCGCGGCACTGTCTGCTCCTACATCTCCTACAATGAGGGCCTGGCCCATCAGATCTACGCGGGCGCCGACGCCCTGCTGGTGCCGAGCCTCTTCGAGCCCTGCGGCCTGACCCAGCTCATCGCCATGCGCTACGGCACGGTCCCCATCGTGCGCGAGACCGGCGGCCTCAAGGACACCGTCCAGCCTTACAACGCCTTTACCAACGAGGGCAACGGCTTCACCTTCGACCGCTACGAGGCGGGATTGCTGCTTGACGCCGTCAACCGCGCCAAGACCCTCTACTTCACCGAGCGCGAGCGCTGGGATGAGATGGTCGAGCGCGACATGGCCAAGGATGTCTCCTGGGAGAATTCCGCCAAGCAGTACCGCGACGCATACCTCCAGCTCAAGCCGTAAGGAAACCGCAATTGTATACTCCACCGGGAGGCGCAAGCCTCCCGGCGTTTTGTCGCTCTTGCCTCCACCAGCCGCGCATGCGGCGATTTGGGGGAGGGGGACCGCTTCAGCGGTGGAAGGGGTTTGTACGTTGCAGTACAGTATTTCCGTCCCCAAATCCCTTTGCATTTTCCCGATGCCATGTGATATAATACAAATTCCTGAAATTCTTTTGGAAATTCATGCTTTGTTTATAATTGCGTGGTATCATAGCACCCCGAAGGAAGGATACGAAATGGAAGACAAAAAAACACCCTGGACCTATAAGGTCGTCTACTTTCTCGTAAAGCTCTTCTCCCCGAAATACAAAATCATCGGCGCGGAGAAGCTGCCGGCCGAGCCCTGCGTCATCGCGGGCAACCACAGCCAGATGTACGGCCCCATCGCGGGGGAGATCTATACCCCCGGCAGGCACTATGTCTGGTGCGCGGGGGAGATGATGAACGAGGACGAGGTCTCGGCCTACGCCTACAGGGACTTTTGGTCGCAGAAGCCAAAAGGGGTGCGCTGGTTTTACAGAATGCTGAGCCATCTCATCAAGCCCCTTGCGCTGCTGATCTTCAATAACGCCCACACGGTGCCCGTCTATCACGACACGCGCCTCATCACCACCTACCGCCAGTCCATCGAGCTTTTAAAGCAGGGCAACAGCATGGTCATTTTCCCGGAGCACTACGACGAGCACAACAACATCGTCCACGACTTCCAGGACAAATTCATCGACCTTGCCCGCTTTTACTATAAAAAGACCGGTGTGGAGCTGAGCTTCGTGCCCCTGTACGTCGCGCCGCGGCTCAAGACCATGTTCTACGGCGACCCGATCCGCTTCCGGCACGACGCCCCCATTGCCGACGAGCGCCGCCGTATCTGCGATGCCCTGATGGACGCCATCACCGAAATCGCCGTCGCCCAGCCCGAGCACACCGTGGTCCCGTACCCGAACATCCCCAAGTCCCAGTACCCGAAAAACATCCCCCTGGAGGTTTATACCGATGAAAAAACAGCCGTATGATTACAGCGGCTTTTCCCTGCGGCGGCTCAACGAACCGCGCTTTGCCCATGTAAAGCTGCTCGGCGGCTGGATCGCGTACTTTTGCATGTACTTCATCACGGAGAATCTGATCCCGGCCTCGCGCTGCCATCCCATCCACTGCTGGCTGGACGACATGATCCCCTTCAACGAGCTGTTTGTGATCTTCTATGTGGGCTGGTATGTCCTCTGCTTTGCTTCCCTGGCCTACACCTTCTTTTACGACGTGCCGCGCTTTAAGAAGCTCCAGACCTTCATCATGATCACCCAGGCCGTCGCCATGCTCTGCTACATCCTCTGGCCCAGCCGCCAGGACCTGCGGCCTGCGGTCTTCCCGCGTCAGAACATATTTACCGAATTAGTAGCCTTCATATACTCCTTCGACACCAACACCGGCGTCTGCCCCTCGCTGCACGCGGCCTACTCCCTGGGCATTTTGTCCGTGGGTCTCAAGGACCCGGACCTTGCCCCCGGCTGGAAATTTGCCCTCGCGGTTTTCGTGGTGATGGTGTGCCTTGCCGTGTGCTTTGTCAAGCAGCACTCGGCCCTCGACGTGCTGGCCGCCCTGCCGCTGTGCGTGTTTGCCGAGCTAATGGTCTACGGGAAGGATTACTGGTTCCCCAGACCCGGCGGCAAGATAGCATAATACCCCGCATAGAATAAGGATGTGACGCTCTGCGCCGCATCCTTTCCGCATTTTATCCGTGTTTGCAGGAGGTAACTGCCATGGAACAGACGATGGATTTTGAAAAGACCGCCACAAAGGTCTCCCTGGTGAGCGTGGCGGGCAACACGATCCTGTCCTTATTAAAACTGCTGGCGGGCATCGTGGCCCATTCCGGCGCCATGATCAGCGACGCGGTGCACTCGGCGTCCGATGTCCTGAGCAGCTTCATCGTCATCATCGGCGTCAAGCTCTCCGTCAAGGCCGCGGACAGGGAACACCCCTACGGGCACGAGCGATTCGAGTGCGTGGCGGCGATCGTCCTGTCCGTGGTGCTGGCCGTGACGGGCCTTCTGATCGGCTGGCGTGCCGTCGAGGCCATCCGCGCGGGCGCTGAGGCGCAGCCCACGCCGGGCCTTCTGGCCCTTGTCGCCGCCGTCGTCTCCATCGCGGTCAAGGAGGCCATGTACTGGTATACCCGCTTTTACGCAAAGCGCCTCAACTCCCCGGCCCTCATGGCAAACGCCTGGCACCACCGCTCGGACGCGCTTTCCTCGGTCGGCGCGCTCATCGGCATCGCGGGGGCGCGGCTGGGCTATCCCGTCATGGAGCCGATTGCCAGCCTTGTCATCTGCCTGTTCATCCTCAAGGCGGCCTACGACATCTTCCACGACGCCACCGCCAAGATGGTGGACCACGCCTGCGACAGTGAAACGGAGCGGCGCCTTGCCGACTGCGTGCTGAAGGAGCCGGAAGTCCTCGGCATCGACCGCCTCCAGACCCGGGAATTCGGCAGCCGCATCTATGTGGATCTGGAGATCCGCCTGGACGGGGAGCTGCGCCTGGTGGAGGCCCACGCCATCGCCGAGCGGGTGCACGACCGCATCGAGCGGGAGTTTTCCAGCGTCAAGCACATCATGGTGCACGTAAACCCGGACGAAAAATGACCGCCCTCACGGACGGTCATTTTTCTTATGTGTCGGGCACGGATGGGCGCAGGCGGCGCAGTTGTGACTGCAGCTCATGCATTCGTGACAGCTTCCCGCCCTGCCGCTTCGGATGGCGCGGACGGCGAAGTATACCAGCAAACCTACCGCAAGCAGGATCAGGATATCCCAGATATTCATGGCATCCCTCAAAGCAGCGTGCCGACGAGCCGCACGATGAGAGCAGCACACCACGCGACCGCGCACTGCCACAGTACCACATACACCGCCCACTTGCTGCCGAGCTCCCGCTTGATGGAGGCGATGGCGGCCACGCACGGGGTATACAGCAGGCTGAACACCAAAAGCGACGCCGCAGCCACCGGGGCCAGCGCCTTCTCCACGCCCTGGGCAAAGAGAATGCGCATGACGGAAACCACGCTCTCCTTGGCCATAAAGCCGCTGATGAGCGAGGTGACGATGCGCCAGTCGCCGAGACCCACAGGCTTGAACAGCGGCGCCAGCAGCCCCGCCACTGCCGCGAGGATGCTGTCCTGGGAGTTGGCGACGAGGTTGAAGCGGAAGTCGAAGCGCTGAAGGAACCATACAACGATCGTGGCGATGAGGATCACCGAGAAGGCGCGCTGCAGAAAGTCCTTGGCCTTCTCCCACAAAAGGAGCATGACGTTTTTCGGACTCGGCAGGCGGTAGTTGGGCAGCTCCATCACGAAGGGGACGGCCTCGCCCTTGAAGAGGGTCGTTTTATAAAGCTTCGCCGCCAGGATGCCGACCAGGATGCCCAGCAGATACAGGCCCGTGATGATGAGCCAGCTTCTGCGCGGGAAGAAGGCGCTGACAAAGAAGCTGTAGATCGGCAGCTTCGCCGTGCAGGACATGAAGGGGGTCAGCAGGATGGTCATGTGCCGGTCGCGGTCCGAGGGCAGGGTGCGGGTGGACATGACCGCCGGCACCGTACAGCCGAAGCCGATGAGCATGGGCACGATGCTCCGCCCCGAAAGGCCGATGCGGCGCAAAAGCTTGTCCATCACGAAGGCCACGCGGGCGATATAGCCGCTGTCCTCGAGCAGGGACAGGAAAAAGAACAGGATCACAATGAGCGGCAGGAAGCTCACCACGCTGCCGACGCCCTCGAAGATGCCGTCGAGCACCAGGCTCTGGATGGCGGGGTTCACATGCCCAGCCTCCATGGCCCGCCCGGCAAGTCCGGCGAGGGCTTCGATGCCCGAGGCCAGCAGATCCTGGAAGTAAGGCCCGATGAGGAAGAAGGTCAGGAAAAACACCAGACCCATGATGCCGATGAAGAATGGGATGGCGGTGTACTTGCCCGTCAGCACCCGGTCCAGCTTCCGGCTGCGCCTGTGCTCGCGGCTCTCGCGGGGCTTGATGACACAGGCGTCACAGACCTTGCCGATGTATTCAAAGCGCATGTCCGCGATGGCGGCGCTGCGGTCAAGACCGCGCTCGGCCTCCATCTGCAAAACGATGTGCTCCAGCATTTCTTTCTCGTTCTGGTCAAGCTCAAGCTGCCGGAGGATGCTCTCGTCTCCCTCGATGACCTTGGAGGCTGCAAAGCGCACCGGCAGCCCCGCGCGCTCGGCATGGTCCTCGATGAGGTGGCTCACCGCGTGCAGCGCCCGGTGTACCGCGCCGCCGTGGTCGGAGGAGCTGCAAAAGTCCTGGCGCAGGGGCCGCTCCTGGTACTTTGCCACATGGATCGCGTGGCGCACCAGCTCGTCCACGCCGTGGTTCTTCGCCGCCGAGATGGGCACCACCGGCACGCCCAGCATGGACTCCATGCGGTTGACGTCCACGGTGCCGCCGTTGCCGGTCAGCTCGTCCATCATGTTGAGCGCCACCACCGTCGGCACGTTCATCTCCAGAAGCTGCATGGTGAGGTAGAGATTTCGCTCGATGTTGGTCGCGTCGACGATGTTGATGATGGCCTTTGGTTTGCTCTGGATCACAAAGTCGCGGGACACCAGCTCCTCGCTCGAGTAGGGGGACATGGAGTAGATGCCCGGCAGGTCGGTGATGGAGGTGTCCGCGTGGCCCCGGATAACGCCGTCCTTGCGGTCGACCGTGACGCCGGGGAAGTTGCCCACATGCTGGTTGGAGCCGGTGAGCTGGTTGAAGAGCGTGGTCTTGCCGCTGTTCTGGTTGCCCACCAGGGCGAAGGTGAGCGTGGTCCCCTCCGGGAGGGGATCGCCGGAGCCCTTGGGGTGGAACTTGCCCTCCTCGCCGAGACCGGGGTGCGCGGACGGCCTGCGACCTTCCTGCGCGCTCTCTTTTTCGGGGACGGCCTCGATCCTCTCGATGCCGATCTTTTCGGCGTCCGCAAGGCGCAGCGTCAGCTCGTATCCGTGCAGGCGCAGCTCCATCGGATCCCCCATGGGGGCGAGCTTGACCATTGTCACCTCAACGCCGGGGATCAGCCCCATGTCAAGAAAATGCTGGCGCAAAGCCCCTTCGCCGCCGATGCTGACAACGCGGGCGCTCTGTCCGGCCTTCAATTCGTTCAGCTGCATATGTCTCTCTTTCCTGTCTGATACCATCCCTTGATAGAAGTCCAATAAAGCTTCTTTTCAAGGAATGGTATGGTATAATAGCATTCCTATTATACCAGCAAAACGCTCCTTGTAAAGCGATTAGCGGCTGCTAATAATTACTTTTTCAACAAAAAACGGGCCAGCCGCAGCTGACCCGTTCGTGCTTATGCTGTCTTACTCCTCGGCGGTGAACTCGTCCTTGCCGACGCCGCACAGCTCGCAGGTGAAATCGTCGGGCAGGTCTTCCCACTTGGTGCCCTGTTCGTCCTCATCATAGACCCAGCCGCATACATTGCAAACGTATTTCATTTGTGTTTTCTCCTTTCGTGAAATCGGGGCTGAACAAAAGTGAAAAGTTGAGTTATGGAGCACCTTCGGCGTAATTTTTAATGATCGCGGAGCGATACCTTAACTCCACTCTCCAAACTCCACACTCCAAACTTTACTCTCCACTGTCATGCAAGTTTGCCGAGTTAAGCCGATACCCATATTTCGTATTTATTATACCGCATTTTTCCCCGTTTGTGAAGTATGCGCGCAAAAATTTGTTAATTTTCTATCAAAATTGAGATTTTCTTGCAAGCGCGGCGAATTCGGAGTACAATGCCTGTATTCTTGAGGATGGAGAACAAGCGATGGAACAGACGATCAGGCAAAACGATTACCGCTTCCGGCTGCTGTATGCCCTGGGGATGATTTTTGTCGTCTCCGGCCATACGGCGGGCGGCGGCGTCAGCCTCTTCTACGACTGGTTCCCGCCCTACGCCTTCCACATGGGCCTGTTCGTGTTCTGCGCGGGGTATTTCTATAAGGACGGCTATACGGCGGACCTCCCCGGCTTCTTCCGGCGCAAGGCCAAGCGCCTGCTCCTGCCCATGTACCTCTGGAACTGCTTTTACGCGCTGCTCGTCCTTGTGACGCGGCTCTTCGGCTTCACCATCGGCCTTCCCCCCTCCTTTGAGACGCTTGTGACCATGCCGCTCTACGAGGGCTCGCAGTTCGAGTACAACATGGGGGCCTGGTTCGTGGTGCCGCTGTTCGCGGCGGAGGGGCTCGCGGTGCTGTTTCGCAGGCTCTGCCCCGTGAGAGGGAAGCGCGGCGAGACGGCGGCCTTCCTCCTGACCCTCGTGCTGGGGGCGCTGGGGGTGTGGCTCGCGCAGCACGGCTATCGGCGGACCTGGTGGCTGCTCCTTCTGCGCACGCTCTACTTTCTCCCCTTCTACGGCCTCGGCATTTTCTACCGCCGGGTGCTGGAGCCTTACGACCGCCTCCCCCACGGCTGGTACTTCGCGGCGGTGTTCTTCGTCCAGTACCTCATCATCATCCTCTGCGGGCGCATCCCGACCTACACCCCCTCCCGCTGCGACGATTTTGTGGAGGGCGGCATCGTGCCCTTCATCGTGGGCTTCACCGCCATCGCCTTCTGGCTGCGCATGGCAAAGCTGCTGGAGCCGAGCCTGGGCCGCGACCGATGGGTGAACGCCGTCGCGGCGAACAGCTATTCCATCATGGTCAACCAGTATCTCGGCTTCATGTGCCTCAAGGGGGGCTTTGCCCTGCTGCACGCCCTGACCGGGCGCTGCCGGGACTTCGACCCCGCCCTCTTCAGGTCCGAGCTCGCCTATTTCTACACCCCCGGTGGCAGGATCTTCTATATCTTCTACCTCGCCGCGGGCCTTCTGGTCCCGATCCTGATGCAGCGGGCGGTCGATTCCGCAAAGCGAAGGATAAACCCGCGCAAGGGATAAAAAAACGCCGCCCGGCCGGGCGGCGTTTTCGCAACGATTCGATTATTCCTCGGCGGTGAACTCGTCCTTGCCGACGCCGCACAGCTCGCAGGTAAAATCGTCGGGCAGGTCTTCCCACTTGGTGCCCTGCTCGTCCTCATCATAGACCCAACCGCACACATTGCAGACGTACTTCATTGGTGATTTCTCCTTTCGTGAAAATGATGCTCTTCCCCGTTACCCGATCAGCGGAACGCTCACAGCCATCAGAACGCCGCCGATGAGAAAGCACAGGATAGAGACAAGATGCCCCAGATACTGGTGCAGGATGATCGCGACAAAATTGAAAAGTCCGATTCCGAAAATGAATCCGCCGGCCATACCGAGGAAGACCCCAAAACTTGGGGGTGCATGAGGCGGCAGCAACACTAAAAGGTACATAATCTCCGGCAGCAGCAGGGCGAAAATCCCCAGCAGCACCGCGAAGACATAGCCGACGGGGTGCCGCCGCTGAAAATCGGCATCGGACTCCATGAGGAAAAAAGCGGCAGAACCTTTGGGCGGGAACCACTGATGGGCGAAGCTGGACTGCGGAGAATTCTGATAAATCACAATCGCGCCCTTCGGCGGCCCGTTATAGTGTCTGCGCTTTTTCCTGCTCACTTGAAGTAGCGCTCCAGCAGGCCCTTGAAGGCTTTGCCGTGGCGGGCCTCGTCGCGGGCCATCTCATGGATGGTGTCGTGCAGGGCGTCGAGGTTGTACTTCTTGCAGAGCTTGGCAAGATCGGTCTTGCCGGCGGTGGCGCCATTCTCGGCGTCGACGCGCATCTGCAGGTTCTTCTTGGTGCTGTCGGTGACGACCTCGCCCAGAAGCTCGGCAAACTTGGCGGCGTGCTCGGCCTCCTCAAGGCCGGCCTTCTCCCAGTACATGCCGATTTCGGGATAGCCTTCACGATAGGCGACGCGCGCCATCGCGAGATACATGCCGACCTCGGAGCACTCGCCCTCAAAGTTGGAGCGCAGGCCCTTGATGATCTCCTCCTTGACTTCCTCGGGGACATCGGCGCCGAAAACCTTGCCGACACCGACGACATGCTCGGCAGCCCAGCTCATCTCACCGGCCTGCTCGACGAACTTGGAGCCGGGGACCTTGCAGATGGGGCAGAACTCAGGGGGCGTGTCGCCTTCATGAACGTAACCGCATACAGAACATACCCATTTTTTCATGGAAATTTCCTCCTGTTGTAAATATGTAAGTCATGTTTTATACTGCTTACCTTGCGGGGTTTCAGTATACCATAGGCTTTGATACTTTGTAAAGCAAATTCACTCCCCATAAAGTACCAGCTCGGAAAGCGCCGGGGCGATCGCACGGCCGAAGAGCCGGATGGCGGCGAGGGCCTCGCGCAGGGTGTTGCCGCTGCTGCCGACCTCCACGATGAGCGAGCCCGGCGTGAGCTGCTGGTTATAGCGCTGCGGGACAAGATCCACCGGGCGCATGAGGGTGGGATAGGCGCTGTTGGCGGCGTTCTGGAGATAGAGCGCGAAGGCCAGGTTCCCGCGCCATTGGGGGTGCTCAAGGCCGCTCTCGTCCGTGCCGACGAGCAGCATCACCTGGCTTGCCGTGGAGCCGTCCTCCTCCGCCATGGTCTTGTACACCACCCCGTTTGCGCCGAGGGCGTCCCGGTGGATGTCCAGCACGATCCGGATGCCGGGGCAGCTTTCCAGATACTGCTCGATGGCCGCGCCCGCCCGGCTGTAAGAGCCGGTATAGCTGGGGTAGTCGTAGATGCCCCGGTCGTGGATGACGCCGAGTCCCGCTTCCGTGAGGATCTCGGTCAGCTCGTCGCCGATGCGCACGACGTTGAACTGAGTGTCCTCGGTGCGGTTCGTGTCGCTGGGGGTGTAGCGGTCCGCGCCCGACTGGGTGTAGGCTTCGCTTGCGTGGGTGTGGATGATGAGGATCTGCGGCTCGTCCGGGGGAAGCGTAAGTCCCGGCCCTTCGGCCAGGAGCTCCGCCGCGTCCACCCAGTAGCCGGTCTCGTTTTTGATGCGCATACCGCCCTCGATGGTGGTCTCGAGGATCGTGTCCGGCTCCGGCGTCGGCGGGGGCGACGGGGAGAAGCTCTCCTTCGGCGGGGCAAGGCCCACCGCCTGCATGAGCCGCCTTGGCACGTCGGGGGCAAAGGCCGGGGCGGCGTCGAGGACGGTGACGTTTTTCATACGCTCCTCCTGCGGCCTTGCGAGTAAGTAAGCGCCGAGTCTGCCGTCGGCTCCGCCCGTCATCAGGCAGATCCCCGCCAGAGTCAGCAGTCCCGCAAGCCGCCTTGCCAGTCTCTTCATTCCGTCTCCTCCCGCCGTGCCGTATTCCGTACAGTCTATGCGGCGGGGCAGCGGGGCATGCGGGGCGTAAATTCCCGAATTATTCACACTTTTGCAGAAACTCCGGCTTGAATTAGCCGGGATATGATGATATAATCAGCAGAGTTATGTAACCCAATGTGTTTGACAAAGGGGGCACAAACGATGGCGGAACGGTATTCCCGGCTCTTTTCCCTGCCGGAGGATCTCTATACCGCTGGCGCGCCGCTGGTGATCGCGGCGGGCGCGCTGCTCATGGACAACCAGACCGGCAAGGTGCTGGCACAGCTCAAGCTGCGCAGCATCTCGGACAAGGTCATCAGCAGTGTAAAGCTGCTCGTCATCGGCACGAACCGCGCGGGCGATGTGCTGTGCAAAGAGGAACATGTGTATGAAGGCGTCAACGCCGCGCGCGACAGCTTCTTCGGCGCAAAGGAGGCCGTGCCGCTGCCGGACGCGAACGTGCGCGTTTTCTCGGTGCAGCTTGTGTCGGTCGCCTTCCATGACGGCAGCCGCTATATCGGCGAGGCCCAGACCTGGAAGCCCCTGCCGGACCAGGCGGATCTGAACCAGCGTCTGTTCGATACGGAGCTGATACGCCAATACCGGCTCGAGACCAGCAATATGAGCCGCTTCGTCCCGCTGGAGACCCAGGACCTGTGGCTGTGCGCCTGCGGGGAGATCAATCACCGGGGCGAGAGCTGCCACCGCTGCGACCACAGCTTCGAGCACTGCACCAAGTACCTGAACGTGGACCTGCTGCGGGAAAACAAAAACCTCCGCCTCAACGGCGAGGCCGTGCAGGCGGCTCTGGACGAGGCAAAGCGCCAGTCCCGGGGCAGGCTCCTGCGCCGCGCGGCCCTGGTGATCGTCCCGCTGGTGCTCATTGCGGG